>JBGPSX010000453.1:0-3462 GCA_041490325.1 Bryobacteraceae bacterium
ATCGTCAATTCGGGCAGCGGCATCGCCACCAAGGCCATGACTAGCGAAACGGGCGCGTTTGTTTTTCCGCTCGTCCAGCCGGGTTCTTACTCCGTTCTGGTCGAAAAAGAAGGCTTCAAGAAACTCGAAACCAGCAACGTGATCCTGACCGCCGGAGGGAGAATTAACATCGGCAGTTTGATTCTGCAAGTGGGTGGCGTGACCGACACCATCACGGTGGAAGCGGAGCTGGGCAAGCTGCAAGTACAGTCGGAGTCTGGTGAGCGGTCGAGTGTAGTTACCAACCGGCAGCTCCGCGATATCGGGCTCAATGGGCGCAACGTTATCGATCTGATGCGGACCATTCCGGGCGTGATCGCGGGCGGCGTAACCGCCAACGCAGCATCCACGGTGACCAACATCACGGGCGGATTCACCGTCAATGGCACGCGTAGCGCGCAGCACGAGTACACTATTGACGGCATTACCAATCTGAATCTCGGCAACAACACGGGAGCGCTGGTTTCTGTGAATCCGGACGCGCTCGAAGAGGTCAAGGTGCTGACGTCGAACTATCAGGCCGAGTACGGGCGTGCCGGCGGCGGATTCATCGCGCTCACCACGCGCTCGGGCACCAACGACTATCACGGGGGCGCACGCTATTTCCGTCGCCACGACAGCCTGAATGCCGACCCGTTCTTCAACAACCTGCGCGGCGGCGCGCCCAGCGGATTTCCGCGCCCGCTGTATCGCTACAACTTCTATGGCTGGGATTTCGGCGGACCCGTGCGCATTCCGCACGTGGTAAACGGCAAGAACAAGTTGTTCTTCTTCATCAGCCAGGAATATTACAACCAACTGGTGCCGCAGGCCGCCTCGGTGAACATTCGCGTCCCAACTAACGAGGAACGCACGGGCGACTTCTCGCACTCCGTGGATGGGAGCGGCAAGGCGATCACGATTACCGATCCGAACACGGGCCAGCCTTTTGGGAGTAATCTCATTCCGGCGACCCGCGCGTATGCTCCCGGGTTAGCGATTCTAAAATTCCTTCCAGTGCCCAACACTACCGCGGGCGGTAGCGTCTATAACTACACGTCGCAAGTGCCGAGCGCTTATCCGCGCCGCGAGAACATTTTGCGAGTGGATTATCAAATCGCTTCCACCACCAGGCTCAGCGCTCGCTGGGTGTACAACAAAGACGATCAGCAATTCGCCTACGGAACCACGACGGCGTCGTGGAATTGGCCGCTCACCATTACGGACCGCAAGAATGGTCCCGGCAACGTCCCGACCATTTCGCTCACGCAGAACTTCGGCCCGACCTGGGTCAATGAGTTCATCTTCGGCGTTGGATTGGGCGGCGTTACGATCGCGCCCGCGGACGACAAAGCGACGCGCGCATCGGCCGGAATCAATACGCCGCTGCTCTATCCGGATGCGAACACCAGCGGATTAATTCCTAGTCTCACCTTCGGCGGAATCGCCAGCGTCAGCGCGCCGGTGCTCACCAGCGTCTTCGGGACATTCGATCAGCAGTTCCACATCTACCAATTCATGGATAACCTAAGCAAAATCGCTGGCAAACATTTGTTCAAGTTCGGGTTTTATTATCAGAGCGCATCCAACGCGAGCAACTCGCAGACGCATGTGGAGAGCGACATCGACTTCGCCGCCAACGGCTCCAACCCTCTGAACACAGGCTATTCGTTCGCCAACGCCGCCCTGGGAGTTTATAACTCGTACACGCAGGCGAGCGCCAAGCCGTTAGGGGATTATCTTTATCACGACGTCTCCTGGTACGCGCAAGACACTTGGAAGATCCACCGGCGCGTGACGCTCGACTTGGGCATACGCTTTTCCTGGTATCAGCCGGTTTACAATTCGGTTGGTCCGGGCAGCTTTTTCGTTCCCAGCCTGTTTGATGCATCCAAGGCCCCGCGGCTGTATCGTCCGGTTTGCGTTGGAGCTTCGACGTGCGCGGCCGGCGCCGCCACCTATCGCGCGATCGATCCCTCAACGACTGGCGCGCCCTCACTCACCAATACACAGCCTGGATACTACGTCGGAAAACTGGTCGCCAATTCCGGCAGCCTGACGGACGGATTGGCGCTGGTCAGCGACGGCTTCCCGAAAGGCGGCATCGAGACTCGTCCAATTCTTCCGCAACCACGCCTCGGCTTTGCTTGGGATGTAACCGGAAATCAGCAAACCGTCGTGCGTGGCGGATTCGGAATCACCTTCGACCGTTACCAGAGCGGCATCACCGGATTCGGCGCCACGAATCCGCCTTACGTGTTCAATCCCACGCTGCAATTCGGATATCTGAAGGACATCACGCCTGGAGGCGGTGGTTTACTATCGCCGTCGGCGATCACCGGGGTCGAGAAACAATCCGACTTCCCGACCATTTACAGCTACAGCATCGGTGTGCAGCGAAATCTCGGTGTGGGAACCGTGGTCGATGTGTCCTATGTTGGTTCGCAGTCGCGTCACTTGGCGCGCCGGTCGAACTTGAACGCTCCCGCTTACGGGACAACCTTCAAGGCCGCGGCACAGGATCCCACCAAGTTTGCCGGAGGCGTGATTCCTGCTGTGGACACAGGGCTGCCCGCCATCTATACGAGTGCTGGGCTGAGCTTCGCGGGGGACAAAATTCTTCCGTCCACTGATTTCCTGCGTCCCTATCAGGGATATAGCGACATCACGTTTTACCAGTTCGACGGGGATGCAACCTATCACTCGCTGCAAATTTCCGCCCACCGGCGATTCTCGAAGAGCATCACGTTTGGCGTCGCCTATACTTTCTCGCGCGTCACGACGACCGTCTCGGACGATGCCACGTTCACGCAAATCACCGATGCGAAGCACTTCGACACCGGGCTCGCGACCTTCGACCGCACGCACTACTTTGTCGGGAACTTCGTGTGGGATCTTCCCAAAGGCAGCCGTCTGCTGGGCGGACACCAGGCCGGCCGAATCATTCTCGACAACTGGACGGTGTCGGGAAATACGACGATCTTCTCCGGGAACCCGACCGAGTTGACTCTGGCCATCTCGGGACAGGACGCTGGCAGCCGTCTGCTGGGCACGCCGACCAGCGGCAATTTGCAGGGCCAGCAGCCACGCTTCCTCATCAACGGCGAGCCGCAGAGCGGCAGCACAATCAACACGGCGGCTTTCTCAGTTCCGGGAATCGGAAACATCGGACCCTATCCGCGCTTCTACCTCCGCAACCCCGGGGCCGCGAATCAGGATCTCTCGATCTTCAAGAATTTTCCACTGGGCGGGGAAGGCAAGCGCTACCTGCAGCTTCGCTGCGAAGCGTTTAACGTCTTCAATCACCCGCAATACTCGGGACGAAACCTGACGACCAACGTCACTAACGGCGCGGGTCAGACCGGCGCTGCGATCTTCAACAGCTTCACCGGCCTAACGGCGACAAACAACGTGCGGCCGGCCGGGAGCTCAGCCGTGCAGGGG
>JBGPSX010000454.1:0-3460 GCA_041490325.1 Bryobacteraceae bacterium
CGGACGGCTGGACGCGACCAATGTAGTAACGCCCGAATTGTGCGTGATCACGCCCATCGATTTCGATCATCAGATTTTCCTCGGCAACACGCTTTCCCAAATCGCCGCGGAGAAGGCCGGCATCCTCAAAGCAGCCGTGCCCGCGGTGTTCGCACAGCAGCCCGCCGAGGCCGAGGCGGTTTTGCTGGCGCATGCCAAAGGACCCTACACGCTCTCGCGCGACTGGGCCATCACCGATCTCGCGGTGGATGCCAGAGGCAGCCGGTTTCGCCTGCGCGACATGGAGATCGTTTGTCCGCTGGCCGGCGAGCATCAGGTGGAAAACGCGCGCACCGCCGCTATCGCGCTGCATCATTTCGGCGTTTCGCCCGCTGGAATCGCAACCACGCGCTGGCCCGGACGACTGGAACGAATCTCCGAAGCGCCCGAGATCATTCTGGACGGAGCGCACAATCTCGCGGGAACACTGGCGCTGGTGCAATACATCCAGCGTTTCTATGCCGGCCGCCGCATCTGGATCGTCTATGGAGTGATGCGCGACAAGGCTGCCGGTGAAATGGCCGCTCTGCTGTTTCCGCTGGCCCAGCGCGTGATCCTGACCATGCCCGACAATTCGCGCGCCATGCCGCCGGAGAACATCCCGGCAACGGGGGCTACCATCACGCACTCGGTGGCCCAGGCGGTTGCGCTGTTGAATGAAGCGGAGCCCACGGACGTCATCTTTATCACCGGCTCGCTCTTCGTAGTGGGCGAGGCGCGCGCTCTCCTCGTACAATGAATCGAGTGTCGTTCCTCAGGGCGCTCCTCATTACGGACCCGTTGATCGTCGTGGCCACCATTGCCTTCGCATCGGTGAGCCTGGTGGTGTCGCTGTTCGACGGCAGCGGCCGGAAGCAAGCCGCCATCGCTGCCGCATGGTCGCGTACCTTGCTCGCCATCACTGGCGTGAAGGTGAAGGTGGAGGGCCGCGAGAAAATCTCCAAAAGCGGTAGCTACGTGTTCGTCTCGAATCACCTCAGTTATATGGACACGCCCACGGTGCTCGCCAACGTACCGGTGCAATTTCGATTCCTCGCCAAACGCGGGTTGTTTCAGATTCCGTTTCTGGGCTGGCATCTCGGACGCGCCGGCCACATTCCAGTGCCGCGCGGCGATGCGCGAGCGGCCGTGAAAACCATGAACCTGGCAGCCGAAGTGGTGCGCGATCGCGGCATCTCGTTGCTCATTTTTCCGGAAGGCGGAAGGTCGCGAAACGGCGAGATGGGCAAGTTCAAGGAAGGCGCGTCGTTCATTGCCATCCGGGCGGGCGTGCCGGTGGTTCCCATCAGCATCAAAGGAACGCGCGAAGTGCTGCCGTTCGGGTCAGGGCATGTTCGCGGGGGAACCGTGACCATGCGGATCGGCGACCCGATTCCCACTCATCCGAAGATGAATCGGGTGGATCTCACCGAGCAGGTGCGTCTTCAAATCGTTGCAATGTCCGAGGGACAACCCATCCATGCATAAGATTTTTCTATTTGCGCTAATCCCGCTGACGGCAGTGGCTCAACCACAGAGCATGTCGATCGAGGAATACAGTCCCCGATCGACGCTGGTGGTTCCACAGCATCCGGTAGCGCGCGCCAAATATCCGTTCATCGACGTCCACAATCATCAGGACTCGCTCATGGCCGCCGACAAACTGGACAAGCTCGTCCAGGATATGGACAGCATTAATCTTCAGGTCATGGTGAATTTGAGCGGCGGCTTCGGCGATCGTCTGGAGAAGGGCGTCGCGAATTTGAAGGGCCGCTATCGAAATCGCTTCGTTGTTTTCGCGAACATCGATTTCTCGAAGCTCGATGAGCCTGACTACAGCAAGCGCGCGGCTTCGCAATTGGAGCGCGATGTCCACAACGGCGCGCAAGGTCTCAAAATCTTCAAGAATTTCGGCATGGACCTCAAGGACACCAAGGGCCAGCGCGTTCACGTCGACGATCCTCGCTTCGATGAACTGTTCGAAACCTGCGCTCGATTGAAGATCCCGGTTCTGATCCACACCGGCGAGCCGTGGTCTTTCTTTCAACCGATCGACAAGTATAATGAGCGCTGGCTGGAACTGAAGACGCATGCCGGCCGGGTGCGCCCGCCGGAGAAGTATCCGAGCTGGGAAACCCTGATGGAAGAGCAGCATCGTCTCTTCGCGAAGCATCCGAAGACGATTTTTATCGACGCGCACCTCGGATGGCTGGGCAGCAACCTGGCGGAATTAGGCCGCTTGCTGGACCGCTTGCCGAATGTCAACACCGAGATCGGCGCCGTGCTGTACGATCTCGGCCGCCAGCCGCGTTTCGCGCGCGAGTGGCTCATCAAGTATCAGGACCGCGTGATGTTTGGAAAGGATTCCTGGAATCGAGACGAGTATCTTACTTACTTCCGCGTGCTGGAAACTCCGGACGAGTATTTTGATTACTACCGCAAGTATCATGCGTTCTGGCAGATGTATGGGCTGGATCTTCCCGATGACGTGCTGAAAAAGTTGTACTACAAGAACGCCCTGCGCGTAGTCCCAGGTATCGACCGCGCGGCATTTCCGAATTGAAACCGCTCCTTCCAGTCACGGCTCGGCTGCTGGTATCCACGGTTGGACGCGACGTATTCATAACTCCGAGCCGCGCCTCTAAAACCGCTAGCCGAGCCGTGACCAAAGGGAGCGGTCATTCCAGATTTTCAGCATCCTTACCCGCCCCGCATGGTAGCCTAAGCGTTTATCGCTATGAGGCTGCTTACCGCGCTAGCACTTTGTTCGATTGCCATTGCCCAGCCGCCAACACCGGAATCGGTGCTCGGTCACAAGCCGGGAGATGACTTTTATCTCGCCAGTTACGATGAGTCGCTCGGCTATTTTCAGAAGCTCGCCGCCGCAACCGACAAACTGAAATTGATACAGGTCGGCAAGACTACGCAGGGCCGTGATTGGTACGTCGCGATCATTTCCTCGGCGCAAAACCTGGCGCAATTGGACAAGTACAAAGACATCGCACGCCGCTTGGCGTGGACTCGCGGCTTGACCGACCCAAGCGCGCGAGCGCTCGCGCACGAAAGCAAGCTGATCGTCCACATCGACGGCGGACTGCATGCCACCGAAGTCGCCCACGCGCAGCACACCATCCAACTTGCATACAACCTGGTGACGGGAAACACGCCCGAGATCGCAACGATTCTCGACAACGTGATCCTGGTGCTGTGGTTTTCAATCAATCCGGACGGCCAGAATATCGTCGCCCACTGGTACAAGCAGAACCTCGGCACGCCGTATGAGGTCAGTCCGTATCCGGGACTCTACCAGGAGTACGTCGGGCACGACAACAATCGCGACGGCTACATGAACAACATGCTGGAGTCGCAGGTCATCACTCGCACGACGCTCGAGTTCAATCCGCAGGTGGTCTACAACCATCACCAGACGGCGCCGTTTCCC
>JBGPSX010000455.1:0-3444 GCA_041490325.1 Bryobacteraceae bacterium
CTGGATGCGGCGGATGTATTGATTCTCGACGAACCTACCAACGATCTCGACATCCCCACGCTCGAAGTGCTCGAGGCAAATCTGGCCGAGTTCCCGGGCGCTCTCGTTCTGGTTACGCACGACCGTTTCCTGCTCGACCGCTTGTCCACCATCCTGCTGGCCCTGGACGGCGAAGGTGGCTCGGAGTTCTTCGCCGAGCTCGCGCAGTGGGAACAGGCCAACGCATCTAAGAAGAGTAAGCCGGCCAAGGACTCGACTGTGGCTAAGTCTGGGGCGGCATCCGCTACGCCAAAGAAGAAGCTTTCCTACACAGAGGCGCGCGAGTGGGAACAGATAGAGAGGCTCATCGCGCAGGCCGAGGCTTCGCTCGAAGCGAAGCGACAAGAACTGCAATTACCCGAGGTGGTTTCCAATCCGGAGCGCCTGGTCGCGCTGGCCGGACAAATCGAGCAAGCCGACGCGGAAGTACATCGCCTGCTGGAGCGTTGGAGCGAGCTCGAAGCGAAGCGGCAATAACGCGGTTACGTTATTAGGCGGTTCCTCTCCTGCGCGGAGAAATGCTTCCTCACAACAGCGAGTCCAATGAACGCACAAATCATCGAGATCGCTAGAAACCGGAAATACGCCGCGCTGCCGCTCTGAATAATAGAAGCGCCAGTAAGGGAACTCAGCATCGCGCCGAGGCGCCCTATGGCGGCGGCGAAGGCCACGCCCGACGCTCGCACCTTGGTGGGATAGATGTTAGCCGCCAACGCGTACATAGTGGTTTGGACGGCGTTGGCGAAGAGTCCGTGCAGGCCCAGACCTGCGATCAGCAGAACATGTCTGTCCGCCGACTGGAAGTTGACGAATTGGAGCGCTATCGCGCTCGCTGCTCCAGCTAGAGATGCCACCAGCATGGGCACTCGCGATCCGGCGACGGTCACCACGGCGGCGCACAGCAGCACGCCCAAAACGCCACCAAAGTTGTACGCTGCCAAACCGGAGCTGGCTGCCGCCAGATCCAGGCCCTGCGCGCTGAGCATCGCCGGCAGCCAACTGAAGACCTGGAAAATTCCACCGAGACAAAAGAAGAAGGCAAACCAGAGTCCTAGAGTGTCGCGGAGATAATCGCGTCCGAGCAGACACTTGAGCGGCGGCTGGCTCTCGGCTTTTACTTCCAGGCGGTCCTCGAACTGCCTCCCGGACTGCAGGGCGTGACCCATCCGTCGCAGCAAGCCAGTCAATTCGTTCCATCGGTCCGGATGTCGCACCAGGTAGCGAGGCGACTCCGGCAAAGCCCACCAGAGCGCCATCGCGAAAACCAACGGCGCGGCGCCGCCGAGCGTGTACAGAGCGTGCCAGCCGTAGGCGGGCAAGACCCACGTCGCGAGCAGGCCGCCCAGCATGCCGCCCAACGGGACACAGACGATCGTGAGCGTGACAGCCACGGCGCGCCGGCGCAACGGTGCGAACTCGGCGACGAGTGCGCTGGCATTCGGCACTGCTCCACCAGTGCCAATGCCAGTGATGAACCGCAAGATCGCGAGCTCGATCAAGCCATGTGAAAAAGCCGTGGCGATGGTAGCGGCGCCGAACAGCATCACGCAGCCGATCAATGTAGTGCGGCGGCCGAAGCGGTCGCCGCAATACCCGCCCAGGGGGCTGCCCAAAACCATTCCAGCCAGGCCGATGGCGAGCACCAGTGAAAAGCCGGCCCGAGCAACGTGCCACTCTCGCATGATCGACGGAATCGCGAAGCCGAGAATCTGGATGTCGAAACCGTCAAAGATGACAGCCAGTGCCGTCAGCAGAGTCAATGCCTTCTGGTACGGCGTCCACTTTCCTTGGTCGAGCAGCGCGCTTACGTCAACAGTCGCAGTCGCAGAAGGACTCATTGGCTCCAGAGTTCGCGAACGTGCAAGACGACTCGCGATCGCGGTGTCGTTCATGTTAGCGCAGACCACGGGACGCCTCTCGATATTGCACTCTCGCTCGAACTGAACATAGAATCGAGTTGATCATGACGTCCCAGCCCACGCGCCGTTCATTCCTGGTGGCATCCGCAACTTTGGCATCCGCCGGCTCGCTTCGGTTGGATGCCGCCACTCGCCGTCCTATTCGCCTGGGCGGGCCGATCTTTCTCAAGTCGGATGATCCTCGGGAACTGGCAAGGGAGCACAGCCGGCTCGGCTACAGCGCCGCGTATTGCCCAGCGGCGCCGCTGTCGGATTCTGAGCGCATCCGCGCCATCCGCGACTCATTCGCTTCTGAGAATGTCGTGATCGCCGAGGTTGGCGCGTGGAAGAACATGCTCGCCCCGGATGCTCAGGAGCGCGCCGGGAATTTGAAGTATGTGACCGAACGGCTGGCGCTCGCGGAAGCAGTAGGCGCGCGCTGCTGCGTCGACATTGCCGGCACGTACAATCCGAAGGTGTGGTACGGACCGAATCCGAAAAACCTGTCGCCCGAGTTTTTCGACGCCACGGTCGAGAACTGCCGCAAGGTGATCGACGCGGTGAAGCCCACGCGCACTAAGTTCACAATCGAAATGATGGGCTGGAGCTTGCCGGATGGGCCGGACGCGTACCTCAGGTTGATTCAAGCCATTGATCGTGCGGCGTTCGGCGTGCACATGGACGTCTGCAACGTAATCAACAGTCCGGCTCGCTTTTATCGTAATAGCGATGTGATCAAAGACTGCTTTTCGAAGCTGCGCCGTTGGATCACGTCCTGCCACGCGAAGGACCTGCAATGGGTGACTGAACTGAACGTGCACTTTCTGGAAGTGATTCCCGGTCGAGGCGAGATGGATTACAAGACGTACCTCACCCAGATCGCCGAATGCCCGGTGGAAGCGCCGCTCATGCTCGAACACCTCAAGACCGCCGAGGAATACGAGGAGGGCAAGCAGTATATCTTTCGGATGGGCCGCGCGTCCGGCGTCGAATTCATGTAGGCAGCATGACCCGAAATTGGCCTCAAGCATGTGGCGAAACCTTCGAATCCTGCACGAGAACAATCCAGTGCTGAGGGTCACCCTTATGGCTAGCTTTCTATCGCGGATCTCGCGCCGTGCAAGGACGTCGCGTTCTGTGGGTGGACCTGAATGTTGGTCAGATGTTTGAAACCGCTTCCTCTGGTCGCGGCTCGGCTAGGGAATACAGCCGCTGGCTGAGCCGTGACCAAAGGGAGCGGTTTCCAAGAATCGTTTGGTGGACTGAATTTTCACCGCTCCCTTGGTCACGGCTTCAGCACCCTCTATTGAATAACCTGGAACAATTCCCGCGCCGTGATTTTCCCGCGCGGCATCTGCAGTTCCGGCATGGGACGAGCCTGGAAGAGCTTGCGGCAGGGGATGGCGAGCCAGCGAGCCCAGGCGCTAGCCCGGTTTCGCCGCGCGGAATCTGTAGAGATGCCGGTGCTTGCGTACATCTGACGGTATAGTTTCGAGATAAATACGAA
>JBGPSX010000456.1:0-3443 GCA_041490325.1 Bryobacteraceae bacterium
ATCCAAACTTTCGACACCACGCTGCGCGACGGCACGCAAGGCGAAGCCGTGTCGTTTTCAGTAGAAGACAAACTGATCGTTGCCCAAAAGCTAGACGAACTCGGAATCGATTACATCGAGGGCGGCTGGCCCAACTCCAACCCGAAGGACAAGGAGTTTTTCGTCCGCGCCCGCGATTTGAAACTCAAGCATGCGCGCATGACCGCTTTCGGTTCCACGCGCTTTGCTAAGAACAAGGTCGATCAGGATCCCAACGTCCGCGCTCTGCTGGAAGCTGAGACGCCAGTCGTTTCGATTTTTGGCAAGAGCTGGGACTTGCACGTGAAGCGCGCGCTCGGCATCGATGAGAAGGAAAACCTGAAGCTGATCTCGGAAACCGTCAAGCACCTCAAGCAGCACGATCGCGAAGTGGTGTACGACGCCGAGCATTTCTTCGACGGCTACAATGCCAATCCCGATTTTGCGCTGCGCACGCTCGAAGCCGCTAAGAAAGCCGGCGCCGATATCTTGTGTCTGTGTGATACCAACGGCGGTAACCTCACGCATCGCATCGTTGAGATCGTCGCCGATGTCCGCAAACGCTTTGACGGAGTGCTGGGCATCCACACTCATAATGACGCCGACGTCGCTGTCGCCAACACGATCGCGGCGGTCGAAGCCGGCTGCACGCACGTGCAAGGCTGCCTGAACGGCTACGGAGAGCGCTGTGGCAACGCCAACTTGGTTTCGGTCATCGCCAATCTTGAACTGAAACTCGGTCACACTACCATCGGCCGCGACAACCTGCAGAACCTGGCATCGGTCGCGCGTTACGCCGCCGAACTAGCGAATCTGCCGATGCGCACCGATCAACCTTACGTCGGCCACAGCGCCTTCGCGCACAAGGGCGGCGTGCACGTCAGCGCGGTTCTCAAAGACTCGTCCACGTACGAGCACGTGAAGCCCGAAAGCGTCGGCAATCGGCAGCGCGTTTTGCTGAGCGATCTCTCGGGGCGGGGAAATGTCCTCTATAAGCTGAAGCAGCACGGCCTCGCGGAACGCCTGGACGCCGAGGCTCGGCGCCAATTGCTGGAGCGTATCAAGGATCTCGAATATCAAGGACACGAACTCGAAGCCGCCGAAGGAACCTTCGAGCTGCTGGTTCGCGAAGCTCTGCATCCCGGCTGGAATCCGTTCGAAGTTGTGAACTACGACGTAACCACGCGCATGATCGGCGGAACCTCCGCAACGGTCACGCTGCGGATACAGGACAGCGTCCACACAGCGACTGCAACAGGGCATGGCCCCATGAACGCCCTCGATCTCTGCCTGCGCCAGTGTCTTTCGTCGGTCTATCCAAAGGTTAAGGACGTTCGGCTGACCGATTACAAGGTCCGCGTGCTGGAACCGAAGAAGGGCACCGCGGCTAAAGTGCGGGTGCTAGTCGAATGGTCCGATCATCGCCGCAGCTGGGCCACCGTCGGAGTTTCCGACAACGTGATCGAAGCCAGCTGGAACGCCCTGGTTGACGCCATCCGCCTGGAGCTGATGCGACTGACCGAGCAAGACGAAAACATCGACAAGGTAGTAGAAGACTACTGCTGGGGCGTATAGGCGTTCTCTTCAGGTTCCTAATCGGAAGCGACGCCGATAGACAGTCGGCGTTGTCCGCAGCGCGCGGCTAAAGTGCTGGCGTAGCGTAACAGCCGTCTGCATTCCCACGGCCTCTGCGATTTGATCGATGGTTTCCTCAGTTGTTTCCAGGCGCCTTTGCGCGGCGAACAGGCGCTGATGCGTCAGCCATTGGTGCGGAGTTGTTCCAGTCTGTTCCCGGAATCGTCGCGCGAATGTGCGGGGAGACATCTTCGCTTTCCACGCGAAGTCCTCCACGGAAAGCTCTTTCGCCAGATGCGACTGCGCCCACTCCAGCACCGGCGCTAGCCCGCCTTCGAGCGGACTGCGGCCCGAGTCCCGGACATACTGCGCTTGCCCTCCATCCCGATGCGGCGGCATCACCAGCCGTCGTGCGATTTCGTTGGCGATCTCGGCCCCATAGTCGAGCCGGATGATATGCAGCCCTAGATCGATTCCCGCCGCGCTTCCGGCCGACGTCAAGATGCTGCCTTCATCGACATACAACACGTCCGGCTCGATGTGGAGGCTCGGATATAGTGCCTTCAGGCGATCGGCATGCCGCCAGTGCGCGGTGACGCGTTTGCCATCCAGCAGCCCGGTCTCGGCCAGCAAGAACACGCCGGAGCAGATCGATACGAGCCTTGCTCCATCGGCGTGGGCTTGGCGCAGGGCGCGAATCAAAGCGGGCGGCGAAGGTTGGTCGGTTCGCTTCCAGCCTGGAATCACAATGGTCCCTGCATCGCGCAAGGCCCGCAGACCGCGGCGCGCCTCCACGCGAATCCCGCCGGCTGCGCGGATTGGGCCGCGCTCGGCCGAGCAGACTTCAAACTGATACCACGGCACGCCTAAGCCGGATCTCGGCAGTCCGAATAGCTCGACCACAATTCCAAATTCAAACGTGCCGAGCTGGTCATAGGCGAGCGCAACCACGCGCCGCAGGTTTCGCGATCGCATGGCAGGATTCTATCGCATATTGGCATTTCTGCCTATCGACGATGGCGTAAAACCGATGCAAACTGAGACCAATGAAACCGCTCATCCTCATCGTTGCGATCTTGGCTGCGAAGGCTTACGGTGCCGACTCGGCATTTGCCGAGGAATTCGGAAAACGCTGGATCAAGACGCGCAAGATGTCCATCGGCGTGGCCGATGCGATGCCGCCCGTTCAGTACGCCTTTCGTCCGGACCCAGGATCGATGACGTTTGCCGAACAGATCACGCACGTGGCCCGAATCAATTACGCCTTCTGCGCCGGACTGAAAGACACCGCGATGCCGCCGTTGCCAACGCCCGCCGACAAAGATCCGCTCACAAAGTTTCTAGCCGATTCCTTCGACTACTGCTCTGCTTCGATCGCGACGGTAACCGAGAGCCAGATGAACCAGCCACACTCGACCCCGGACGGCCGTCTGAACGGGCGCGAACTCTTGCTCGCTCTGTATGTCCACATGGCGCATCACCGCGGTCAGATGGAAGTGTATCTGCGCGACAAGGGCATCCAACCGCCGCAATATGTTTTCTAGCTAACAGGAAGTGCTTGCGCCGCCAGCCATGGGGAAGTGTTCGTTCAGCCAGGCTTGCCATACGGGTTGGTCACGTGAGACTGCGGTTGCCGCTTGAGCGCCGTACAGGTAGAAGTAGATCTCAAGCATCACCTGGCCACAATTGTGGACAAAAACGAATGCGATTCCAGGTGTTGGCTGGTCGAGTCGTATCAGGAGCAGGTGCGGGTTTTCGCTATCGCCTTTCTCTTCGATTCGCCCTGCAAGCGGAGGTAGGCTGGGGCTCGACTTCCATTGTTGGCCAACGGCGGCGCCGGAGAGGCCGAG
>JBGPSX010000457.1:0-3429 GCA_041490325.1 Bryobacteraceae bacterium
GATACGGATACTGGATGTCATCGTAGGTGATGCTGCCCGGCTTAACGTCGGCCGGCGCCTTCGGAAGTGGTTCGCGCTGATCTTGCGCGGAGAGCGACAGTACAAAGCAGCATGCAAAAAAGGAGAGGGCGCGTTTTGCCATAGAGCCGAGTGACCTCCGTGCCTTATCATATGTGGGGTGGATGGCTCGTGGCTACTGGCTGGTGGTTAGTAATGAGTTTGATCTGCGTCGCTGCCGTTTTAAGCGCTCAGTCGGAACCGGATGGCGCCGGACTCGAACGCGGCACGCTCCCCGATCGCTGGGCGACCGGCGGTCCGGACTGCGCCACGCTCCCCAAGTGGGAAGCGCATCAGTATAACGATGGCTTCTGGATTCTAAGGCAGTCCGGCTGCGTTCACTACGAGAAGCCATTTCTGTTTCTGTTCATCGGCGCGGAGCGAGCGCTGTTGCTCGATACGGGCGCGGGCGTTCCCGGGACCGCCGCACAAGTCACAGAGTTGATGCAACGCTATCCGTCGAAGCGGCTAGTGGTGGCGCATACGCACGGCCACGGCGATCATACGGCCGGCGATCGCGAGTTGGCGGCGTTGCCGGATGTCACTATGATTCCGGCAGAAATGAATGGGCTCAAGCAGGCGTTCAAGATCTCCAACTGGCCCGACGATACCGGGTCCATCGATCTCGGCAATCGCGTCATCGACGTGATTCCGATTCCCGGACACGATGCCACCAGTCTTGCGTTCTACGACGCGCGAACGGGCATCCTGCTCACTGGCGACACTTTGTATCCGGGGAGATTGTACATCCAGGATTTCCCGGCTTTCCTTGCCAGCGTGCAACGGCTGGTTCGGTTTACGGCTGGCAAACCAGTGGCGCACATACTCGGCAACCATATCGAACAGACCCGCACTCCGTATCTGGATTACAAGGCCGGCACGAAGTATCAGCCCGAGGAACACGAGCTGGCGCTTTCGCGGGCGCACCTTTTGGAACTGGCTGCGGCGCTCGAGACAATGAAAGCGCATCCTGTTCGACAGGCGTCGCGCGACTTCACCATCTGGCCAAAGTAAACGCTATTTTGGATATCCCGCGGTGGCCTTCACTTCCGCGATTTGCTTATCGTGACGCATGGTGTGTAGCGGCACATAGATCAGCCACTGGTAGGCATTGAGCGTACCGAAGACCGGGAACGGATGGTCCACGGTGTGTTCCTTCAAGGCGACTTCGCTGTCGCTCGCGAATTTCACGATGTCGGCGCGCTGGCTTTGGAATCGCTCTTTCACTTGCGCCTGAGTCAGATTGCCTTTGGGCACGATCGGCTCCGGCGCCTGTGCCTTGCCAAGACGCGGGGCCATGACGCGCTCGATAAATTCGGTTTTGCCTTTGGTCTTTTCTTCCCAGGCTTCATTCACCGGCGCCGAGACGGCCGTGCGGACCTGCCCGAACAGCAGTGCCTCGGCCAGCACGATATGCTCGGCAACCTCACCCACCGACCAACGCTCGGGCGTGGGCTTCCACTTCCATTGCTCGTCGCTCACGCCGTCAATCGCGGCCAGAAATTCCTTGCGAGACTCTTCCAGCCAGTTGAGAACCTTGCCGCGTTCGTCTGTAGACATATGTGCATCAGCCGCGCAAAGCGGCAGGCAGGATACCAGTGCGATGGGAATCAGCCATTTCATGGTGTGTCTAACAGCATAGTCCCGCCGACACGCCAATGTCACATCCGTGTGCTACGATGACCGGCGATGCCGAACAATGAACTTCTCCGTCGATTGTTTCTCGCCCGAAGCGGGCAGTATCTCGCGCTGACTGTTGCGTCGCCCTTCTGGGCGCTCGGCCAGGCTTCCGGTTCCAAGGATCCTTTCACGCTCGGCGTGGCTTCGGGCGATCCCGAGCCCGATGGCGTGGTGTTGTGGACGCGACTCGCGCCCGATCCGCTGCACGGCGGCGGCATGCCGAACGAGCGCGTGGAAGTGGAATGGAAAGTGGCTGCCGATGAGCGCATGAGCCAGGTGGTTGCGCATGGCCGTGCGACCGCAACGCCGGACCTCGCCCATTCAGTTCACGTTGAGGTACGCGGTCTGAAACCAGGCCGCTGGTATTGGTATCGATTCACGGCCGGAAAGCACGAGAGCACAATCGGACGAACCCGCACAGCGCCCGATCCGCGACAGCCTGTGGACAAGCTGAAGTTCGCCTTCGCATCCTGCCAACACTACGAAACGGGCTACTTCACGGCGTACCGTCACATGGCGCAAGAAGATCTCGATGTCGTGGTGCATCTCGGCGACTACATCTATGAAGGTGCGGCGCGCGACGATCGCCCACGTAAGCACGACGGTCCAGAGCCGATGACGCTGAGCGCCTATCGAAACCGGCACGCGTTGTATCGGTTAGATCCTGAACTGCAACGCGTGCACGCGCTATTTCCTTGGATACTGACTTGGGACGATCACGAGGTCGAGAACAACTACGCGAACGACATCTCGGAAGACAACGTGCCGCGCCAGGATTTTCTGGAACGGCGCGCGGGCGCTTATCAGGCCTACTACGAGCACATGCCGTTACGTAAGGCATCGCTACCGCATGGCTCATCGCTGCTGTTATACCGGCGAGTCGGTTATGGAAATCTGGCCGAGTTTTCGGTTCTCGACACACGGCAGTACCGGTCCGATCAGCCCTGTGGCGACGGCCTGCGCGCCGGTTGCGCGGAGGCCGCTGCGCCGTCGCAGACCATGATGGGCCGGGAGCAGGAGCGCTGGTTCCTGGATGGATTGGCCCGAAGCCGCGCGAAGTGGAACATTGTGGCAAATCAAGTGATGATGGCGCAGGTGGATCATCGCGCCGGCCCCGAGGTCGCGTTGTCGATGGACAAATGGGATGGCTACCAGGTGGAGCGCGAACGCGTCTTGCGGTTTCTGCAAGAGCGTCATGTGTCGAATCCGGTGGTGATCACCGGCGACATTCATTCCAACTGGGTGGCCGACCTGAAGCTCGATTGGGCGGATGCCAAGGCGCCTGCCGTCGGAACGGAATTTGTGGGTACCTCGATCACGTCGGGCGGCGACGGCATGGACATGAATCCGGCCGTCCAGGCGTATCTCCCCGAGAATCCGCATATCCATTTCTTCAACGCCCAGCGCGGGTACGTGCGTTGCGTGGTGACGCCGGAGCGCTGGCAATCGGACTATCGCGTAGTGCCGTTCGTCACGCGCCCGGACGCTCCAATTTCGACTCGCGCCAGTTTTGTTGTGGAGAGCGGCCGGCCAGGAGCGCAGAAGGCCTAGTACTACTGGGTCATAAAAGAATATTCTGATGTAGAATTGTTTTGTGGGATCACGCCTCTCCGCGCCAGGCCCACAAGAGAGACGCTTCGCGGCATATATAGAGGGCCTGGCGACAGCCGCGGGGCACGAAGACCGGCACAC
>JBGPSX010000458.1:0-3413 GCA_041490325.1 Bryobacteraceae bacterium
ATTGACGATGATGATGTCGCTCTCGTGCGCGCGCTGATGCATCTGGGTGATGAAGCAACGCTCGAACTGCTTGCACTTCTGCCCGGTGCAAAGCTCGCGCCGGGCGTCGATTTTGTGCCAGGCCGAGCTGGACTCTGGCAGCGTCTTGATCTCCGAGCGGTCGCCGGTCGCGGTAGTCTTTTCCCATTCACGAATGATCTGGAAGTCGGCGATCTCTTCGAGTCCCGCGAGAATCGGCTCGCGATCCGCGTCGTAGATCTTCTGCCGGCATGCGAAATTGCCGCGGCCTTTCATGTAACAGACCCGCAGCGGGCGGTCGAAATGTTTTTCCAGAAACGGGATGTCTTTGTAGAAAAGCTGTTCCTGCAGGTTCTTGGTTCCGGTAGAAACGATCACGCGCCTGCCAGAAAGAATGGCAGGCACCAGGTAAGCGAGTGTTTTGCCAGTGCCGGTACCGGCGTCGACGAGCAGATGCTTCTTGTCCAGCATGGCCGCTTCCACGGCCTCGGCCATCTCGAGTTGCCCAGCGCGAAACTCGTAGCGCGGATGCCACTTCGACAGCAGCCCGTGACGAGAGAAGAACTTGCGCGCGGTGGGAGCGTTGACCGCCGAAGACATCTGTAATCATTTTAAGTGGATTGTGTTAAAGGGATGATGTGGTACATTCGTGAACCTCCATGGCCTCCGCTCAAAGCGTAAGCAGCCACAGCGCGGAACTGAAGAAGGAACTCGGGCTCGGCGATCTCATTCTCACTCAGATTTTGTACGTGGTGGGCTCGCATTGGGTGGGGACGGCGGCCAAGCTGGGAAAGCAGCAGATCGTGTTCTGGCTGCTGGCAATCGTGCTGTTCTACGTGCCGCTCGCCGCGGTTGTGATGCACCTGAATCGCAGCATGCCGCTCGAAGGCGGACTGTACCAGTGGGCAAAACTGGGCTTCAACAATTTTGTCGGATTTCTGGTGGGCTGGAATCTCTGGCTTTACATCATCGTGTTCATGTCGGGGCAAGGCATGACCATCGCGACCAATCTCGCTTACGCCTTCGGGCTGGATTGGATGGAAACGAACAAGTGGTTCATCATGCTGGTCACCACTTCGCTGGTCGCGTTTCTCATCCTGGTGACGGTGCTCGGCCTGGGAGTGGGCAAGTGGGTGCAGAATGGCGGCAGCATCGCCAACCTTGTGACTTTTGGCGTGCTGATTCTGATTCCTTTCCTGGTGCTCGGGAAAGGCACGCTGCGGGAATATCACCCGCTCGCGACCACCGTGCCGGCGATCTCGCTCTTGAGTCTGAATATCTTCGGTAAACTCTCGTTCGGCGCGCTGAGCGGCTTCGAATACGTGGCGATTCTCGCTGGCGAATGCAAGAGCCCAGCACGCAGCATTGGACGATCGGTGTTACTGGCTGCTCCGATCATCGGCCTCATGTTCATTCTCGGAACCAGTGCGGTGCTGGCGTTCGTGTCACCCGAACAAGTGGATCTGATCGGACCCATCCCCCAAGTCCTGAGCATTGCGTTTCGAAACGTCGCCTGGGCCGGCGTGGTGGGGCCCACGGTAATCCTGTTGCTGATCGGCCGGCAACTGGGCGCATCGACGCTGGCAGTGGCCGGCAGCACGCGGCTTCCCATGGTGGCTGGCTGGGATCACTTGCTGCCGCCGTGGTTCTCGAAGCTCCATCCGAAATACAAAACGCCGGTGAATTCGATTCTCTTCGTGGGCGGAATGATTCTCGTGACGGGTCTGGTGAGTCTGACAGGCGTCGGGAACCAGGAGGCGTTCCAGATCCTGGATAACGCGTCGGGGATTTTCTACGCGCTGACCTATCTGGTCATGTTCGCGATACCGCTAGTTGGATTCCGGGGACAGGCTCAGTGCCCGAGATGGTTACGCGCCGCCGCGGCTTGCGGCTTTCTGGTGACTCTGCTTTATTGCGTCCTATCGATCTTCCCGATCATTCACGTGACAAGCTGGCTCTCGTTTGGGGCCAAGATCGGCAGCGTGGTCGTCGGAGCGAACGCACTCGGCGCGGCGCTCTATTGGATCGAAAAACGCAAGTGACACGGGCACGGACACCTGTGCCACGATAGATTTATGCGATTCCGGACACTCGCTTGCGTATTGCTTCTGGCCGGTAGTTTGCTTGCCCGCCAGCCGGTCCACACGCGAAATGCCATGGTGGTGGCGCAGGAGCCGCTGGCGACCGATGTGGGCGTCGCTGTGCTCCAGGCCGGAGGCAACGCGATGGATGCCGCGGTCGCGGTCGGATTCGCGCTGGCGGTTACGCATCCGTTCGCTGGCAACCTCGGTGGTGGTGGATTCCTGCTGGCGCGATTTGCCGACGGCCGAACGGAGTTCATCGACTTTCGTGAAAAGGCTCCGCTCAAGGCCACACGCAACATGTATCTTGACGCCGCGGGCAAAGTCACCAAAGACAGCCAGCTCGGATGGCGAGCATCCGGAGTTCCGGGTTCCGTGCGCGGCTTTGAGCTGGCGCACAAGAAATTCGGGCACAAAGCTTGGTCTGAACTGCTGGACCCTGCCATTCGTCTCGCCGCCGACGGCTTTCCGGTTTCTTACGGCCTGTCGCAGTCGCTGACCAACGAGGCTACCGTTAAGAAACTATCGCAGTTCCCGGATTCGAAGCGGATCTTTCTCAGCGCTAAATTCGGCGAAAAGCTGGCTCAACCCGAGTTGGCCGAAACGCTGAAGCGCATCAGTAACGATGGCGCCCGCGATTTCTACGAGGGCGAAACGGCACGCAAGCTGGTTGCCGCCATGGAAGCGAACGGTGGACTGATCACGCTGGAGGATCTGAAGCAGTATCAGGCCGTCGAGCGCACGCCGCTGCGCGGCCACTACCGCGATTACGAAGTAATTACCGCGCCTCCGCCGAGTTCGGGTGGAGTGGGTATCCTGCAAATGCTCGCGATACTGGATGGCACGGGCTACGAAAAAGGGGGCGCGGGATCGGCGGCAGCGATTCATTACATAGCCGAAGCGATGCGGCGATTCTACGCCGATCGCAGCGAGTACTTCGGCGATCCGGACTTCTTCAAGGTTCCGATCCCCAAATTAATGGATCCGCGCTACATCGCCAGCCGCCGGGCGAGCATCGATCCGCAGCACGCTACTCCGAGCGATCAGATCCGGCCCGGCAATCTGAGCCAATACGAGAGCACCGAGACCACGCACTACAACATTGTCGATAGCGCGGGCAACGCTGTCGCCGTCACGTACACGCTCAACGGCGGTTACGGCAGCGGCGTCACGGTTCCTGGTCTTGGATTTCTGCTCAACAATGAGATGGACGATTTCGCAGCCAAGCCGGGCGAAGAGAACATGTTTCATCTGATTCAGGGCGAAGCCAACGCCATCCAACCCGCCAAGCGGCCGCTTTCTTCCATGACGCCG
>JBGPSX010000459.1:0-3402 GCA_041490325.1 Bryobacteraceae bacterium
GGAGCGAAAAGCTGCGCACTACATCGACCTCGGCGCCCTGATCCTCCACTACGTTCTCTGGATCGGAGTACCGCTGCTGTTCTGGCCGCTGCCGGGCGTCGTGGCGCTCTATCTCGTGAGAAGTGTACTGCTGGGCTACGCCATGTACGCGGTTCTCGCGCCTGGACATTTTCCGGCCGAGGCGCAGCGTTTGGCCGATGATGCCCGAAAAGAAGTCGACTTTTACACGCTACAGACCACATCCACCGTCAGTTTCCGCACTGGCCTGCTTGGAACGTTCCTCTGTTCAGGTCTCCAGTTCCAGGTGGAGCATCACTTGTTTCCAAACATTAGCCATATTCACTACCCTCAGTTGAGCGTAGAAGTGCAGGCCTTCTGCCGCAGGCAAGGACTGTCGTATCACTCCTATAGTTGGGGCGAGGCATTGTGGAAGAGTTGGGCCGTGCTGCGGTTCCCTCAGCAAGTTGTCAGACAGGAAGAGTTGGTGGAAAACTCTCCTCTCCTAAAGTCTGCTTAAAATCCAGAGTCAGGAATTCAAGCCCGCCTATGGACGTGTGAGTCTTCGCGGCGTTATTCCGCCATCTTGGACGCTCGGCCACTGTGCGTTCAAGTTGGAGGCATCCAAACTTCGTTTGGGTGTTCCGCAGTCGCGCTTCTTTGAGAACTTCGATCCGGAAGTCGCTCAGGCCGTGGAGGCAGCCATCAGCGTGCTTCGGAAGATCAAGTGAGCGTCGCCGAAACAACGCTTCCACCAACCTTCTCCTTGCTGCTCGCAATCATTGGAACCGAAGCGCACGCGTACCACTCTAAATCGATCGCCGAATCTCCCGATCGATATCAGCCGTTGACTCGGGATGGGATCATTCAATTCGGCGCCGATGTCAAGGCTGATCACGCCCACCATGCCTAGACCGGCCGAGGCCTTCGCGGAAAGCAAGAATTTCGATCCGATCGGTCTTCAAAACACTTCGCCCTTCGATATCTTGGGGCTGCCTAGCATCTCTGTCCCATGCGGCTTCACAAATTCCGGATTGCTGATCGGTCTGCGGATGAGTGGCGCTCCGTTCGAGGAGTCGACAGTTCTCGCGCTGGCATACGCCTATGAGCGTGAAACTGAGTAGCACACGCAGCATCCGAAGTTAGCGCCTGCTTAGGCCGCGGACCTCTACCCAGATTTGCAGCGCGCCGCGAGCAGGCCCGTGGCCGCCGCAATGTCGATGTCCGCGACGAGCAATCCTTCTTTACCGTATGGCTGGTAGCGGAGCAGCGTCCCATCCGGCCGAACCACCGCCGAAGTAGTCGGCGACCCAGCGCTAGCAAAGTTGACAGTCGCGAAATAGCAGGTGTTCTCGGCTGCACGGCACAGGGCTGCTTTCTCATGGAACGAATTCGCAGGATCGGCGAAGCTCGCGGGCGCATAACTGCCAGGCTCGGCTTGGTGGAAATGAGGATGGAACACGATCTGTGCGCCGTGCCGGGCGGCCCACCGGACCGTTTCCGGATAGCGCCAACCCTCATGGCAGATCGCGACGCCAAACGTCAGCGGACCAGTTTCAAAAACCCGCCTCCCGGAACCTGGCGAATAAGTGCCCTCCTCGGACGGATCGATTTGGACTTTGTCCTGAAAACCGGCGATAGTTCCGTCCGGATTGATGACTAGCGCCGTGGCGAGCAGCTCGCCGTTGACGACGCGCTCAGTCCCAAGAACAACCGCGACGCTCGCCTTCGCGGCGGCCGCCGCAATTGCCGACCAAGCGCGTTCGAGGAACGCAGGATCGGGCGGTGGTATCGACTTCCCCATTCCCCGATAGCCAGGAACGAAGCATTCCGGAAAGCAGATAATGCCGGCGCCCTCGACGGACGCTTGAGCGATAGCCTGTTCGGCCAACGTGACCGACTCCGCGGGAGTCGCCGGGAACCGGATGTTGGCGAGTGCGATTCGAAACAAGTTCATTTGGTAATCCCAATTTAGCGTCCCAGAAAGCTAAACGCCCGCGGCCACCACGTTACCTGGAGGCGCAATCAACGCTTCGGGATCGGCCAGCTCTTTTCGGAACTGTAAGTGCCGCATTCGTGTCAATTCGACAAGCGGCCGCCACACGGCGTGTACCAAGTGATGCTTGATGAGCAGGTGCCAGAACCTGTTGGAGCGCTTGTACAGATACGACATCGCCAAATACGGAACAACCGCGCGCCAATCCTCGGGCCGGCGTCGCCAGAGCGAAGCGTGCGAGAACAGTCGCTCGTAAATCCACGCGTAACCTTGCTCCAGTTCCTCCGGTGACATGTGCTTAGGACGGAACACTGCATGCGCGGTGTCGTAGAGAGTCCAGTCGCGGTGCAGCAATCGCCCCGCCGCTTCCATTTGCTTGAACAACGGAGTCGCCGGATACGGCGTGAGAATGTGAAAGGTAGAGCATTCCAGGCGGTTATGCTCCACCCACTCGGCGGTGCGAGCGAAAACATCTTTGTGGTCGTGATCGAATCCCAGCACGAACGAGCCGTTCACTTGGATTCCGTTCTCGTGCAGCAGGCGCACTCGGCGCGCATAGTCGGCCGTCTTGGGCGTCTTCTTCCGAGCATCGGCCAGGTTTTCATCGGTGAGGGACTCGAAGCCGACGAATACGCCCGTGCATCCCGCCAGCGCCATGCTCCGGATTAGACCGGGATCGTCGGTAACATCGATCGAGACGGCCGCGCTCCAGATCTTGTTCAGCGGTCTCAGCGCATGACACAGCTTGCGCAGATATTCCCGGTTCGAGCCAAGGTTATTGTCGATGAAGACACCATACGGCTGGTCGTCCGCTTCAAACTCCGCGGCTATTTGGCTGGGATCTTTCATTCGATACGGCATACGCAGACCATCGGTTGCCAGGTAGCAGAAACCGCACCGATTGTGGCAACCGCGCGTAGCAATCAGGCTGGTAGTCGTGAGAAAACTCTGCCGCGGTAGAATGGACCGCCTCGGCGCCGGATCCTCCCGATAGTTGTTTTCATAGGTGGCCATGTATTTTGACTGCAGTCGTCCCGACTCCACATCAGCCAGGATGCGCGGCCAAAGCTGTACGCCATCGCCTACCGCCAGCGCGTCTGCGTGCGGTGCGCACTCTTCCGGACACGACAGCACGTGCAGTCCGCCCAGGATGACCTTGCTTCCGCGGCTCCGGTACCAATGCGCCAGCTCGAACGCGCGCCTTGCGAAGGTCAGGTGTACCGTAATCCCCACCAGCTCCGGCATGGGCCGAAAGGGCGGCCGTCCGTCCAGCAGGTTTTCATCCCAATATCGAACGTCCCAGTGTTCCGGTGTCGTCGCCGCGAAGCTGGTCAGAGCCAGGGTCGGAGTCAGCATGTGTTTCCCGAAGCTCGCGTTCGGGTCTTTCGGATAGAAGGGATTGATCAGCA
>JBGPSX010000460.1:0-3395 GCA_041490325.1 Bryobacteraceae bacterium
GACGTGCGCACGCATGGAGTCGCGAACTACGATTTCACGGTGTTCAAGAATACCGCCATCACGGAGCGCTTCCAGCTTCAGTTCCGCACGGAAGTGTTTAATCTCTTCAATCGCGTGCAGTTCGGGCGTCCGGGCGTCGCGCTGGGAACCGCCACCTTCGGCGTGATCAGTTCACAGATAAACAATCCCAGGCTAGTGCAATTCGGGCTCCGTTTGAACTACTAATAGGTATGTGAGCCGAAGGAAGCTATCGGCGATTCTTGTTGGATTAGCGCTGGCGGTATTCGTCGGCGCTTTTCTTTTGCGCTCGCGTGGCCGATCGCGCGTTCCAGTGGAGATGGCTTCGGAGTACGCGAATCCTGCGGCCTGCGCGACTTGCCATCAGAAGATCGACCGGACCTATCGGCTGACCGGAATGGGCCGGTCCTTTTACCGTCCTCGCCCGCAGAACCAGGTTGAGGACTGGCGAGTTCATAACAGCATCTACCATCAGGCGTCCGATCGCTACTACACGATGCTGGAGCGCCAAGGACGGCTGTACCAGCGGCGGCGCCAAATCGGAATCGACGGCCAGCCAGCCAACGTCGTCGAATACGAGATCGACTTTGTGGTCGGCTCCGGCAACCACGCACGCACCTATCTGCGTCGCAACTCCGAGGGCAAGCTCATCGAGCTGCCGGTGAGTTGGTACTCGGAAAAAGGCGGTTACTGGGCCATGAGCCCAGGCTATGACCGGGCGAATCAACGCGATTTCCGCCGCGCGATTTCCGATGACTGCATGTTCTGCCACAACGGGTACCCGGGTTTGAAGCAACGTTCCAATTCAAGCGGCGAGCCGATCTTCAGTGACACTATGCCCGAGGGCATCGATTGCCAGCGCTGCCACGGGCCCGGCCAGGCTCACGTTCGGGCTGCCAGTTCCGGCCGCGCATCGGTGGAGTCGATTCGTCGCGCGATTTTGAATCCCGCCCGCCTGGATCGCCAGAGGCAGTTGGAAATCTGCATGCAATGCCATCTGGAACCGACCAGCGGGCAATTGCCCAGTATGGTTCGCCGCTTTGACCGGGCGCCGTTGTCCTACCGCACCGGAGAGCCCCTCAGCGATTATCTGCTCTACTTCGATCACGCGCCGGGAACCGGCCATGACGACAAGTTTGAGGTCGCGCACGCCGCCTATCGACTTCGAAAATCGGCTTGCTTCAAGTCGAGTCAGATGACTTGTGTGACTTGCCACAATCCCCACCAGGCTCTCCGGGGCGAGGCGGCGGCACAGCATTACGTGGAGGTGTGCCGTGGCTGTCATGCATCTGCTCACCGCGACGGGACACCGGCCGGGTCCACCTGTGTGGGCTGCCACATGCCGAAGCGGCGAACCGAGGACGCGGTGCACGTCGTGATGACGGACCATTACATCCAGCGACGCACGCCCGTTCGCGATCCTCTCGCTCCGCTTAAGGAGGCCGCGGAGCAGACCTACCAGGGCTCGGTAATGCCATACTACCCGGATCCGTTGCCGCACACGCCGGTGAATGATCTGTACCTCGCAGTCGCGCAAATTCAGAACAGCGCGGATTTGCAAGCAGGCATCCCGCGCCTCGTCCAAGCGTTGGAGAAGTACCGTCCAGCCGCGCCCGAATTTTATTTCGAACTTGGTAAAGCTCAAGCTAAGGCGGATCGAAAACGGGAAGCGATCCGATGGTTCGAGGAGGCTCTCCGGCGCCAATCCAACTTCCGCCCGGCTCTGAAGGAACTGGGGGCGGTGCTGGTGGACTTGGGAGAGTTGCCGCGCGCTGCTGAGATCCTGGAGCGAGCGGCGGCCCCGCCGCTGGATGCGAGCGCGTTGACTGACCTGGGCAACGTCTACCTGCGGCTGGGGAAACTGGACGAGGCGGAACGCGTACTGCAATCGGCCTTGGCCACAAATCCAGAGGAACCCGATGCGCACAATCTGCTCGGCCTGGAACGGTTGCAGAAGGGCGACCGCGCCAGAGCGGAAGCGTCGTTCCGCGAAGCCATTCGCTTTGAACCCGATCTTGCACCGGCTCACAACAATCTCGCGAATCTGCTGGCGGGATCCGGCGACTACGCCCAGGCGAAATTCCATTTTGAGAAGGCCATCGCCAGTAATCCTGCGTATGCTGAGGCACACCACAGTTACGGGCTTCTTCTCGTTTTGACGCGGAGCTACGATCAAGCGCACGCCGAACTCGAGCAAGCAGTAAAGCTGGCTCCGAATCTCGCCGAGGCGCATAGCGACCTGGCCGATCTGCTGGCCATCCGAGGCCGCTTGCCGGAGGCGTTACAGCATTATCGATTGGCGCTTCAGTTGAAACCCGACTTGGCGGAAGCGCACCTGGCGCTGGCGCAAATTCTGACAAAGCAAGGCAATCATGTCGAGGCCCGTGAACATTATCAGAAGGCGGCGGAAAGTTTGGATCCCTCCATACGCCAGGCGGCTCTACAGGCACTTCGCTAACGACGCTGCAAAACCGCTTGCATTCACTATGGTGGCGCGATTAGAATTGCGGGTCATGAGCGCGAATCTGTATTGGATGCGGCCGGCGATCGGACTTCTGCTTCTGGGTTGTGGTCTGGCCGCCGCCGAGGACACGGCTTTCGTCGGCGCCAGGATCATTGATGGCACCGGTAAGCCGCCGATTGAAAGAGCGACCATGCTGGTGCGAGGCGGGCGAATCGCCGCAATCGGGTCGTCCGTAAAAGTTCCAGCCGGCGTCCAGCAGATCGATGTTTCGGGCAAGACCATCATTCCCGGATTGATCAACGCACACGGTCACGTCAATGCCTTGAGCCAGCTTGGTCTCTATGCTCGCTATGGCATCACGACCGTGTTCAGTCTCGGCGGCGACAAGGAAATTGAATTTCGCGACCAAACCCGTCCTGAACAGAAAACACCGGCCTTGACGCGCTCGCGATTATTCATCGCTGGACCGATTCCTGTTTCAAAAACAGCTGAGGATGCGCGCAAAGCGGTGGACAGCCTCGCAGCTGCGAAGACCGACATCGTAAAGATTCGCGTCGATGACGCGCTCGGCACTGCCACACAGATGTCGCCCGAAGTTTACTCGGCCGTCATTGACGAAGCTCACAAGAAGGGTATGCGCGTGGCAGTACATATCGTCAAGCTTTCTGACGCCAAGGCGGTGCTGCGCCTGGGCGCCGACTACATCGCGCACAGCGTTCGCGACGAAGAGGTGGACGGTGAAACGATCGCGCTCCTCAAGAAGAACAAGGCCTTTTATTGCCCGACGCTCATGCGTGAAGTCTCCACCTATGTTTACGGGGATACGCCAGCGTTCCTGAGCGATCCGTTTTTTCTCAGAGACGCAAATCACGCCGAACTGGCAAAGGTTCAGGAGCCGGCGTTTCAGGAGAAC
>JBGPSX010000461.1:0-3380 GCA_041490325.1 Bryobacteraceae bacterium
ATGGCAAGGGTCGCCGGATTGAGGACGTCATAGGTGAGCTCAGCGCGCGATCGGCCGCGAAACGACCGGCTGGCTTGATAGACCAGCATCGGATAAGCGATCTTCACATCGCGAAAGCGCTCGATGTTCTCGAAATATGCCACCGGAATGCGATCGCGCATGGTGTCCTGAATCGCAATGGAGATTCGAACAAACGCTGGGAAGAATTCGGCATCTCGTTCATCGGGTGTTGAGAGCCAGCACGGTTGGAGTGTAGGGAAATCTATCCCAGGCAAAATTGTTTGCATTCCAGCCCTAAAACCGCTCCTTGCAGTCACGGCTCGGAGTCGGTCCCGATCTGACAAATCCACCCTGACCGTTTACACCCGCTTACAGAGCCGTGACCAGAGGGAGCGGTAGTTCAAGTGCGCGCGCCACATCTGAATTCTATACGCGCAGGTCAAGCGTTTCTTTCTTATCGGCCCACTAAGAACAACGCTGGCGGCTAGAACTGCTGCCAAATGCGAGGGATATTGCCCGCCGGGGCTTTTTTCAACGGCCTGTGACTCGCCTGATACGATATACGCTATGACGAGAAGGACTTTTCTGCCCACGCTGGCGGGAGGGTGCGCACTCGGTTTGCGCGCCCAACCTGCGGACGAAAAACCGGTGGTTCGAAAAGGCAGGTTGAAACAAGCCGTCACCAATGGCGTCTTTCCCAGAGGTAGATCGCTCGAAGAGAACGCGCGCGACGCGGCGCGGATGGGGGCCAAGGGCTATGACCTCATCGGTCCGAAAGACTGGCCGATCCTAAAAAAGTACGGACTCCTGCCGACCATGGTTATGGGTTATGGAGGAACAATTCCCGAGGCCCTCAATCGGACCGAGAACCACTCGGCGATTGAAAAGCTGATGCATGAGGGGATCGACCTATGCGCTCAGGAAGGTGCGCCCAACCTGATCACGTTTTCAGGCAATCGGCGAGGCATGTCGGATGCCCAGGGAGCCGACAACTGCGTCCTGTTTCTAAACAAGGTGAAGGCGCACGCCGAGGATAAAGGCGTCACCATCTGTATGGAATTGCTCAACAGCAAAGTGAATCACAAAGACTACATGTGCGATCACGCAGTTTGGGGCGTGGATGTCGTCAAGCGCGTGAATTCGCCGCGCGTGAAATTGCTTTACGACATCTATCACATGCAGATCATGGATGGCGACGTAGTACGCAGCATCCGCGACAATATTCAACACCTCGCGCATTTCCATACCGGCGGCGTACCAGGCCGGCACGAGATCGATGAGACTCAGGAATTGAATTACCACTTCGTCGCACAAGCCATCGCCGATCTCGGATTCAAGGGCTACATCGCGCACGAGTACTCGCCCGCCGCCGGACGCGACTTCATGAAGTCGCTCGAACAAGCCATGAGCACCGTCGACGTCTGAGCCGCGCCTCGATCAAGGTGAAACAACCGCTGCTGGGATGGCTCCGCGCGGGAGAAAATCTCGACGCGCACGATCACGCCGCGCATCGCGTTCATCCCTGGTACCTGGTGATCTGGCTAACGGGTGTCGACTATTTCTCGACGCTCGGGTATCAGCCGGGAATCGCGCTGCTCGCCGCCGGAGTCCTCTCGCCCTTCGCAACAACCGTGCTCGTGCTCGTGACGCTGGCCTGCGCGCTGCCAATCTACATGCAGGTCGCGGCGCGTTCCTATGTCGGCCAAGGCTCCATAGCGATGCTCGAGAATCTGCTCCCCAGTTGGGCCGGCAGGATTCTGGTTCTGGTTCTGCTGGGTTTCGCGGCTACCGATTTCGTGATAACAATGACGCTGTCGGCCGCCGACGCCGCGCGCCACGCTACCGAGAATCCGTATCTTCATTCGATCCTGGGCGACGCTCACATTCCCGTAACGTTGGCCCTGTTACTGCTTCTGGCTCTCGTATTTCTAAGAGGCTTCGCGAAGGCCATCGAGTTGGCAACGGCGGTCGCCATCCCCTATCTGTTTCTGAACGTCATCATTCTGGCTCGGGCGATCGTCGAGGTGCTCAATCACCCCACGCTCATTTCCGGCTGGCAAGAAGCACTTTTTCGCCAGTGTCACGACTGGACCGGGCTGATCATCGCGTCCTTGATCGTATTTCCGAGGCTCGCTCTCGGCTTGAGCGGCTTTGAGACCGGCGTCTCGGTGATGCCGCTCATCCGGGGCGCCGCCGAGGAAACCGAGAATTCCAGCGCGCCGCCCAGGGTACGGATTCGAAATACCCGGAAGCTGCTGGCTGGCGCGGCGCTGATCATGAGCGTGCTGCTGATTGTTTCGAGTTTCACCACCACGCTGCTCATTCCCGAATCGGCTTACCGGGAAGGCGGACCTGCCAGCGGCCGCGCCATCGCCTACTTGGCCCATAAATACATGGGCGAAAAATTCGGCACCGTCTATGACATCTCGACGGTCCTGATCCTGTGGTTCGCCGGCGCCTCAGCCATGGCGGGACTCCTGCATCTCATTCCGCGCTATCTGCCGCGCGTCGGCCTGGCGCCGAATTGGGTGGCGTACCGGCGCCCTCTGGTTCTATTGCTGTTCGGATTCAACGTGGTCATCACTCTGTTTTTCCGCGCAAATGTGGAAAAGCAAGGCGGCGCCTACGCGACTGGCGTCTTAGTGTTGATGTCGTCCGCCGCCGTGGCTGCCGCCCTGTCGTTGTGGAAAGAACGGCGCCGCACGTTGAGCCTGTACTGCTGGCTGGTGACCATTGTTTTCGCGTACACCACCGCGGCGAACATCGTGGAACGGCCAGACGGAATCATCATCGCCACTTTCTTCATCCTGTTCATCCTGACCGTGAGCGGCGTCAGCCGCTACGTGCGGTCCACGGAGTTGCGCGTCCCCGGCGTCAGCTTCATCGACCCGGAATCGGAAGAATTGTGGAACTCCATGCTGGGTAAGAGCGTGAATCTGGTACCGATTCGCAGTCTGGATGCGAGGATCCGGAGGGCGCGCACCACGAAGATCCGGTCGCACTACAAGCTCACCGGACCGATTGCGTTCCTGCATGTCAGCCTGCTCGACAATCGCAGCGAATTTCTTTCGCCGCTGTGTCTGAAAGTGACCAAGGACGATAACACGTATCTGCTGGAGGCCTCGCAGGCAGTGGCCATCGCCAACGCGGTGGCGTATGTAAGTGAGTCGCTGCATCCAGCCAGCGTGGTACTGGGATTGAGCCGTCAGAACGTGATGCGCCAGGCATTTCGCTATTTCCTGCTCGGAGAGGGCGAGACGGCGTTGATGGTTTACAACATTTTGCAGAAGTATTGGGAATCGACCCCGCAGGAAGATGAACGCCCACTGCTATTCCTGATGAGCGACTAGCCCCGTGCTGTAATCCAAAATGTGGGGCGG
>JBGPSX010000462.1:0-3377 GCA_041490325.1 Bryobacteraceae bacterium
GCGCGATTTGGTCGGCGCCGCGCGTGATTCCAGATTGATCAAACGGTCGAATCATTTAGTTATGAGCGTTCACACGAGTGTGAACGCGGCACGCATGAGTGCGTGCGCCACGACACATCCCACAAAAACAGTACATGAGTTGTCGATCCGCCGTGGCGCACGCACTCATGCGAACGCTTGCCGCTGCGCTAAGGCAAGCCACTAATACGCCCCCTGATTCTCAAAAATCTTCCGCGGATTTTCAATCAGCATAGTCTCGATCTGCTCGTGCGTCACGCCGTATCGTTTCAACGCTGGAAGCACGTCGTTGTGGATGTGCATATAGTGCCAGTTCGGAAGCATCGCCGGTAAGTCGCGCTCCGGCAGCCAGTCGCTGAAGCAGGCCGCGTCGTGCGAGAGCACCAGGCTGCGAGCATGGCCGCGTTCGCACAGCCGCGCGACGGTTTTCACGCGATCCTCAAATGGCAGAATCGAGTCGATTCCAAAGCGATCCATTCCCAGGTACGATCCGTTAGCAATCAACTCCTCCAGATAGTCGATGTCTGTTGTGTCGCCGGAGTGGCCGATCACGACGCGCGAAAGATCCACGCCTTCTTCGCGAAAAATGCGTTGCTGGTCGAGACCGCGCTTGGAACGCGCGTGAGTGTGGGTCGATATCGGCGCGCCCGTCTCGCGATGAGCCTGCGCCACCGCCCGCAGCACGCGTTCCACTCCCTTGGTCAGCCCGGGAGCATCCGTGGCGCATTTGAGGATGCCCGCCTTCACTCCCGTGTCCGCGATGCCTTCCCGCAGGTCGCGCACGAACATATCGACCATTAGCTCCGGGCCTTCCAGAACCGTGCCCGGTCCGCGGTAATGAAAATAGAACGGAATGTCATTGTACGTGTAGATGCCCGTGGCGGCGATGATGTTGACTTGGGTCTGACGCGCAACGCGTGCGATACGCGGGATGTACCGCCCTAAACCGATCACGGTGAGATCCACTACCGACTGCACGCCGCCGGCATGCAACTGGTTCATGCGCGCCACTGCTTCTTGAATGCGCCGCTCTTCGTCGCCCCATGCCTCCGGATAATTCAGCATGATCTCGGTGGACAGGATGAAAATATGCTCGTGCATCAGTGTTGTGCCGAGCTGTGAAGTGTCGATCGGGCCGCGCGCCGTTTCGACTGCGCTCAAGAATACACCATCTGAATGGCCGCCTGAATGTAACCGAAAGCGAACGCAAATGCCTGGTATCCATTCGCGTCGCCCTCGATACGCGGCACGTGATCCGGCATCAGCATTCCGTCGTAACCAACTTCTTTGTAGGTACGAATCGCCTGCAGCATGTCGACGTCGCCATCATCCGGAAAAGTCTCCACGAAGTTCAGAAAACTGCCGCGGATATTCCGAAAATGCACGTTGAAGATCTTCTTGCGCGATCCGAAGTAGCGAATCACGTCATGGATCTCAACGCGCGGGTTCCGCAGCATTTCAGAGACCGTGCCCTGGCAGAAATTCAAGCCATGGTACGGACTCTCGCGGATCGAAATAAACTTTTTCAACCCATCCACGCTGCCTAACACGCGATTCACTCCACGGAATCCGACGTCGCGCGGCATGCCCGGATCGTGCGGATGGCAAGCGATCCTGACCTTGTATTCTTCAGCCACGGGAACCACGCGCTCCAGAAAGTACGTGATGCGTTCCCACATCATGTCTTCGGTGACTCTTCCAGCCTCGGTCAGCGGCGGGTCCTGCTTGGCCTGATCGTAAACAAAAGTGCTGTATCGCGCGCCGCCGCGCCCCGGAGTGGTGCCCGTACGAACCACGCCCAGAATCGTCATGTTATATTTCGCCGACGGAATCCCCGCCTTGGCGCAATTTCGAATCATCTGACAGATATTGTCGATCTCCCGATCTCGCTCCGGACTCTTCGCCAGCATGATGTTGGGATTCTCGGCGGTCTTGATGTAGTGCGAGCTCATCGGCAAAGGCACGCACTCGAGGCGAATTCCGAACGACTCCACTCGCTCGCGCAACTTGACGAGCCCCTCAACCGACCATTGCTCGTCGAACTTCTCAGACGGTAGCGTGCTGCAGATGTGATTCACGCCGAACGCAGCCAGCACGCGCAGGATCGCATCCGTCGAGCCGTGCTGGGTCCCGGCTTTCATCCGCCCAGCAGAACTCGGCGGGCGCGATGCTGTCTGAGTCTGTGCGGCCAGCGCAGGCGCCGCCGCTACTTGCAAAAATGTCCGGCGATCCATAATAGTTGCCACTATACTATGCTGGAGTTCGTGAAGGTCATTCGCCTCGCTCTCATCGTTGCCGCGCTCTGTTTCAGCCAGGATGCCGCCGATCCCTGGTCGAAAAATGAGGTCGTTGAACCCGCCGCGTTCGCTCGGATAGTTCAGTCCAGCAAGGCGCCAATGGTGATCTCGGTAGCCTTTCCAGTCCTCTATCGCAGCAGGCATATTCTGCATGCCATCGATGCCGGTCCTGGTTCAAAGCCCGAAGGACTCGAGCTGCTGAAGAAAGCCGTCGCGAATCTCCCCAAGGACGCCGACGTCGTTATTTATTGCGGTTGCTGTCCCATGGTGAAGTGTCCCAACATTCGGCCGGCCTATCGCGTGCTCAAGGAACTCGGCTTCACGCACATCCGCATTCTCGACATCCCGACTAACATGCACACCGATTGGTACAGCAAGGATTACCCGTCGGAGCCTGGTCCTGCCGCCAATTCCGGAGACTCGAAATGATCAATCGCAGAGAATTCCTGCTGACTTCCACAACCGCCGCCGTGGCCTTCGCCGCGCCGCCGACCGCTGCCACCGTGCTCTACGACGACACCGTCATCCAGCTCGATAAAGTCCGGCCCGACTCCAATGATCTGTGGGTTCGTTCCTCCGACCTGCCGCGCATCAATCAATTCGAGCTCAAGCCGCAGGGCGCCTGCCGCGCCGACATGTGCATCCCGATCGCGAAGAACCTGAAGAACGGCGCATGGTTCAACCTGAGTGGATTTGCCCGCAAGGTCCACCAGACCGTAGTCGCGGACTCCGGCGTGTGGAGCTTTGGAGAAATTCCGGTCATCCGCGGCAGCTTCTACAATTCCCGCATCGCGCCCGATTTCGCGGTTCCCGACCGCAAAGGCCAGACCGTCCATCTTTCCGATTTTCGCGGTAAGAAAGTGCTGGTCGTCACCTGGGCTTCCTGGTGAGGCTGCCGCTTGGACCTGCCAGGCTGGCAGAAAGTTTACGCGGAACTGAAGGACCAGAATTTCGAGATCATAGCAGCGGCGCAGGATACCGGCGGCGAACAAGCGGCCGGGCAATGGTATGATCGCGCCAAGGCCGAATACACAACGCTAATCGACGCGCGGCACGCCATCA
>JBGPSX010000463.1:0-3369 GCA_041490325.1 Bryobacteraceae bacterium
CACCATGGGCGCCGGCGTGCCTTTCTCCATTTGTCCGTTCCAGGTTCGCAACAGCGCCACAGCATCGTTCGCGTTCGAATCAAACGCGGGCTTCTTCCGATCAAACGCAGAGACCACCTGGCGTGCGAGATAGTGCATGAAAGCTGAATAGACATCTTTCTGGACAGCCACCAGATCGCCCGGCTTCCAGCCATCGTGCGCCGTGAGGAGACTTCGGATTTCAAGCGAACGATACGGTGACGCAAAATCGCCGTGTACGCGATATGGATAATTCTCAGGAAACGGATTTTGATTCGCGCTGATGATCCAACCTTGCGGCGGATTGTAGAACGCCGGCAGTTGTTCAAACGGGATAAACCCGTCCCACTCGTAGTCTCCCGAGCTGCCGTCCACGGGCGCATCGCCGTCGTAGGTCCTCCGAATCGGAAGCCGTCCCGTGGCGTGGTAGCCGATGTTTCCATCCACATCGGCGTACACAAAATTCTGCCCGGGGCCGAGAAATCGCGCGATGGCCGAATTGAATTCTTCCCAATTGCGCGCCTGGTCCAAATCCAGAAACGGGAACTGGAATGAGCCGGGCTCAGCGGCGGTCCAGCGCAGAGCATAATACTGATTGCCTTCGGAAACGCTAACGGGCCCGTGACGAGTCACCCACTGCCGGAATTCCACGGGCCGCGCGCCCTTGACGGGAATCAGCTCAGTCTCCAGGCGCGCCTGCTCAACTTGACCGCGGAAGGCATAACGGCCGCTCTGCGTGTCGATTCTCTCGGCGTACAGATCCTGAACGTCGAAGTCAAGATTGGTTACGCCCCAGGCGATTCGATCGTTGTGTCCGATGATCACGGCCGGCACGCCGGGAAGAGAAACGCCCGTTACGTTCAAGCCGGCAGCCTGGAGATGAACCTGGTACCAGGTGGATGGCGCTGAGAACTCGAGATGTGGATCGTTCGCGAGAATCGGCTTGCCCGTGGCAGTATGCTTGCCGGAAATCGCCCAAGCGTTCGATCCTGGTTGAAATTCAGTGCCGAGACGCGACGGAAACAGGAAGTTGACTTTGGCCTTGTCGCCATTCGCCAGCATCGCGGACTTCTGCAGCTCTTCCTTCCAAGTAGTGGTCAATTTGCGGAACATCTGGAGACCGCACAGGATGCTATCGGCGATGCCCCAGGGCCGCGGATCGTAGCGGAGTATCGCGAACTCGATCGGCAAACGTCCGCGATGCGTCTCGATGAAATAATTTACGCCACGCGCGTAAGCGGCGAGTACCGCGCGGTCCGCGGCCGGCAAAGTTCGGTAATGCTCCTCGGCCAGTCTCCGCATTCTCAACCGCCGGGCATCGCGGTCGGCCTCGATGGTCGACGGCCCGATGATTTCAGAAAGCTCGCCGGCGGCCAGGCGCCGCAAAGCATCCATCTGCCAAAGGCGATCCTGGGCGGTGACATAGCCCTGCAGAAAAACAGCATCTTCCCAGCTCGCGGCGGTGATGTGCGGCACTCCCAGGGCGTCTCTTGCGACCGAAGCCTTGGCCGAAATCGGCGCAGCGATCTCGCCGGAAGTTTGGGCCAGAGGCCGGTAAGCCACCCAGTAGGCCGCAACCAGGCCCACCAACAACAAAACCGCTATGCTCAAGTTGATGAACTTCAGGAGGCTTCTGAGAGGCACTTGGACGATTGTACTGTACCGTGATTTCCCGGCTACCGCCTGCGGCGCGCTTGCGGCGGGTTGATCGAAAATGCCCTACCGGTTCGTCATTCTAGTCGCGGTCCTGCTGCTCAACGGATTCTTCGCCGCCGCCGAAGTGGCGCTGGTTTCGGTGCGCAAGAGCAAGCTGCGCGCTCTGGCCGCGGAAGGACAGGTGGGTGCTCAAGCAGCGCTCAATCTGCTCTCGAATCCCGCGCGATTACTTTCGGTCACGCAGGCCGGAGTGACGCTCGCCAGTCTGGGACTCGGATGGGCGGGCGAGAACGCCCTGTTCGATGTATTCGTTTCGCTGCTACAACCGATCCTGCCCGCCGGCGCCGCACCGGCACTGCACGCCGTAAGTTTCGGCATCGCGTTCCTGCTGATCAGCTTCGCCCACGTGGTGGTTGGAGAAGTTGTTCCGAAGAACCTCGCAATTGAGAAGGCCGACCGGCTGGCCATTCTGGTGGCGCCCGCGCTACTGATCTTCGATCGTATTTCAGCGCCTTTTGTCTACTTCGCCGAAAAATCGGCCGCGGCGCTCTCGCGCTGGATCGGTCTCAAGGGCAGCCACAGCGGCGGCGGGCATTCCGCCGAAGAACTGAAGTTTATCGTCAGCTCCAGCCGGCGCGAAGGCCATCTGCATAAATTCGAGGAGGACGCCATTCAGGCGTTACTGGAGCTTCAGAATTACTACACGCGCGAGATTATGGTGCCCCGCAATGCGATCGTCTCCATTTCGGTGGATGCCAGCCTGGAGCAAGTCTTGCGGCGGATGACGGAACATCAATACTCCCGCCTGCCGGTCTATCAAAGCGATCCGGAACACATCATCGGCTACGTCCACTACAAGGACATGATGCGCATCTGGGACGAGCGCCGCGCCGCCAACGAGAAAAAACGAGCGCTGCGGCCTTTTCATCTTTCGCGGGTCTTACGAAAGCCGCTGGTGGTGCCGGAAACCAAGCCTCTGCATGACTTGATCGACGAGTTCCGCAGCACGCACAAACACCTGGCCATTGTGGTGGACGAGTTCGGCACCATCGTCGGACTCGTGACGCTGGAGGATGCTCTGGAGCAGATTCTCGGCGAGATTGGCGACGAACACGATGCCAAGCGCCCCCAGCCCGCGGTGGAAGCTACTGTGCTGGAACTCGAGGGTGCGACTACGATTCGCGATCTCGACACGCAATACGGTCTCGAGCTACCGGGCGATGCGGGTTTTGAAACGCTGGCGGGTTTCCTGCTGTTCCAACTTGGCTATATTCCGCAGCCGGGCGACACTGTCGAACACGGGGACCGGCGGTTCACCATCGTTGAGATGGACCACAACCGCATCACACGCGTCCGCATTGAACGCCAGGACAACACGGTGACGCAGCAGCCCGCTACGGCTAAGGAATCTCTGCAAAGCTGACCTCGCTCTTCACAGCGGCCTTTTGGAATCCGGAATTTTGCATGGAGATCCCAATGCGCCGCGAATAGAGGAACAGAACCTTGAGCTTGAACTCCCCGCCGTACGACACGGGGAACCACAACCCTTCATCGCACTTTTGATACGTGACTTTGAAGCCGAGCTGTTTCACGTCGGTCCCAAGCGCAGTCTTCACCCAGAGCGGAATTTGGGCGGCCAGCGAAGTAGTGATCAGAACCGGCTGATACTCGTTACGATGCACCAGGGCTTCGCCC
>JBGPSX010000464.1:0-3348 GCA_041490325.1 Bryobacteraceae bacterium
CGCGGCACGCAAGAGTGCGTGCGCCACGTCTAATGTACGTCGAACTGCACGCACGGTCCGCTTTCAGCTTTCTCGAAGGCTCGTCTGTCCCTGAATAACTGGTGGGCCAAAGCGCTGCGCTCAACTTCCCTGCCCTCGCTATTCTCGACCGGGACAATGTCTCCGGCGCCGCGCGTTTCCACATGGCCGCGAAGAAGGCCGGCATCCGCGCGCACATCGGAGTCGAAGTCACGTGCACCGATGGCCACCGCTATCCGCTCTTGGCGGAAAACCGAAAAGGCTATCAGAACATCTGCCGTCTGATCACACGCATGAAAATGCGCGCCAAAAAAGGAGAAGGCGCCGCCACTCCCGAAGAGTTCGCCGAATTTGCAGAAGGTCTGGTCTGTCTGGCAGCCCGGCCGGATGCGCGGCTCCTGGATCTGTTCGGCCAAAAGAACATCTATGTGGAATTGCAGCGGCACTGCAACCGCATGGAAGAAGCTCGCAATCAGGCTTTGATCGATTTCGCGCGCCGCCACCAACTGCCGCTGCTTGCGACCAACGGCGTGAGCCACGCCACTCCCGAATCGCGTGAAGCGCTGGATGTTCTTACCTGCGTCCGCAACAAGGTGAAGATCCACGACGCCGGCCGCCTGCTCTCCATCAACTCCGAGCGTCATTTGAAAAGCGCCCAAGCAATGACGCGCCTGTTTTCGGACTTGCCCGAAGCGATCGCCAACACGCGCCAGCTATCCGAGCGCTTGCAGTTCACGCTGGCCGATCTGGGCTACCAGTTTCCGCGTTACCCCATTCCTCCGGGCGAAACCATGAACACGTTTCTGCGCAAGTGCGTCGAGCGAGGCGCGTGCAACCGTTATCCGATGCATCCCCTGGCAGCCGATCTACACCGGCGCGCCCGATTGCAAATCGATCGAGAACTCGCGATGATCGCAAAACTCGATCTGGCCGGCTATTTCCTGATTGTCTGGGATATCGTCGAGTTCTGCCGCCGGCAAAATATCCTGGTGCAGGGCCGTGGATCGGCCGCCAACAGCGCCGTTTGCTATTCGCTCGGGATCACAGCGGTGGATCCGGTGGCAATGGAGCTGCTCTTCGAACGGTTTCTCTCTGAAGAGCGCGGCGAGTGGCCGGACATCGATCTCGATCTTCCCAGCGGCGACCAGCGCGAGCGCGTCATCCAGTACGTCTATGAGCGCTACGGAAAGCTCGGCGCGGCCATGACCGCCAACATCATCACCTATCGCGGACGCTCGGCAGTCCGCGATATCGGCAAGGTGCTCGGCTTCGATGAACCGGATCTGGCGCGCATCTCCGCGCTAGTCCCATCTTGGGGCTGGACCGATCCAAAGGAAACCGCCGAGCGCCAGTTTCGCGAAGCCGGCTACGCGCCGGAAAATCCTGCCATCCGGAAATTTCTCGATCTCTACATGACCATCCAGGATCTGCCGCGTCATCTCGGCCAGCATTCCGGCGGCATGGTGATCTGCGAAGGCCAGTTGGATTCCGTAGTTCCGCTTGAGCCGGCCACCATGCCTGGCCGCGTCGTCATCCAGTGGGACAAAGACGACTGCGCCGACCTGGGAATCATTAAGGTGGACCTGCTGGGCCTCGGCATGATGGCCGTGCTCGAAGATTCCACTCAGCTCATCCGCGATGCTTATCACGAAGAAGTGGATCTGGCGCACTTGCCTCCCGACGATCCGCAGGTTTATGACGCGCTGCGGAAAGCCGACACCATCGGCCTTTTTCAGGTGGAAAGCCGCGCGCAGATGTCTTGCCTTCCGCGCCTGAGGCCCGAGCGTTTCTACGACATCGTGGTACAGGTCGCCATCATCCGCCCCGGCCCCATTGTCGGAAAAATGCTGAATCCGTTTCTCAGGCGCAGGCAGGGCCGCGAAAAACCCGAGTGCCTGCATCCATTGCTGGAACCAGTGCTCAAGCGTACGCTCGGAGTGCCGTTATTTCAGGAACAGCTTCTCAAAATGGCGATGATTGTTTCGGGGTTCACAGGCGGAGAAGCCGAAGAACTGCGCCGCGCCATGGGGTTCAAGCGATCGGAAGCGCGCATGCGCGAGATCGAAACGAAGCTGCGATCCGGAATGGATAAGAACGGCATTACCGGCCCGACGCAAGATGCCATCGTTCAATCCATCACCGCTTTCGCTCTGTATGGTTTCCCTGAATCGCACGCCGCCAGTTTCGCCTTGATCGCTTATGCCAGTGCGTATCTGAAATGCCACTACCTGGCCGCCTTCACCGCCGCGATCCTCAACAATCAACCCATGGGATTCTACGCGCCAGCCACATTGGTGAAGGACGCCCAACGACACGGGCTGCGTTTCAAACCGATCGACGTCACACGCTCGGACTGGCGCTGCACCATCGAAGAACACGCCGGCGAAAAACACTTACGGCTGGGATTGAACTACGTCAAAGGTCTTCGGGAGCAAGCCGCCCAAGCGCTCCTCACCGCCCGCGCCACAGCGCCATTTTCCAGCATCCAGGATCTGGTGAACCGCGTCCCGGAAATTCGCAAAGACGAGCTTCGCGTGCTCAGCGAAATCGGAGCGCTGAATTTTATTGAGAAGATCCCGATCCACCGCCGCGCCGCGCTCTGGGATTCAGAACTCGCCATTCGCCCATCCGGCCCGCTTTTCACAGGCCACCCCTCCCCAATCTCTGATCCTCAACCTCTAATCCAAATGAACAGCAGCGAACGCCTCAACGCTGACTTCCATGGCACCCATCTCACCATCGGCAAACATCCCATGGCATTTCATCGCGACAAAATGAACGATCTCGGCGTCACGCCCGCAAGCGAACTGAAATTCATTCCGAACGGTCGCCTGGTTCGCATTGCCGGCTGCATTATTTGCCGCCAGCGGCCGGGTACCGCAAAAGGACTGCTATTCCTCAGCCTCGAAGATGAAACCGGCGTCTCAAACGCGGTTGTCATGCCAGATGTTTTCGATCGCGAACGCGCCACTATCCTCAATAATGCATATATCGTGATGGATGGAGAGCTCCAAAACATCGACAATGTTATCTCTGTAAAGGCCGCCCACTTCGAACCTCTGCATATCGCAGAAGAAAGTGTTCCTTCACATGACTTCAGATAAAAATCACATTCTAATCAACATGAATAATCCGTAATAGGCGGTACTAGTACCGCTTTCCCAGCGAAGCCGTTACAACTGCTCCTACCTCCGGTAAAATACTTACAGTTAACAGGCTTCGTCACCTTAGGGGTTGATAGTCCAAAGGTACTGGAATCGGAGGAAATCGTTTTGATCCATTTCGCCCATGAGAATTGTGTGTTCGAACGCCATCATGATGATGGTAAGA
>JBGPSX010000465.1:0-3339 GCA_041490325.1 Bryobacteraceae bacterium
CGCTAGCGATACGAAGGTGTTTACCAGGCTGATCGCATCCGCGCCTGATTGTTCGGCGGCCTGCGCCAGTGGTTCGATGCGGGCTACGTTCGGCGATAGTTTCACGATCAACGGCCGGCGCGTCATCGGACGGAGCATCGTCACCAATTCCGCGAGCAACTGGGGATCGCTCGAAAAATAGATGCCTCCGTGTTTTGTGTTCGGGCAGGAGACGTTGATCTCGTATCCGGCGATGCCCTCGGCATCTTCGAGGACGCGGATGACCTCGGCGTAGTCGTCCGGGGAATATCCAAACACATTCGCGAAGATCGCTGTTTTCAGCCGCCGCAACGCCGGCAGTTTTTCCTGGACGAAGGCGCGGACTCCGATGTTCTGGAGTCCGACCGAGTTGATCATCCCACCTTCGGTTTCCCACAAGCGGGGTGGCGCATTGCCACGGAGGGGCTCGCGCGATAGGCCCTTTACTACCAGGCCACCAATTTTATTTAGATCGGTTACTTTTTCGAATTCGATGCCGTACGCGTAAGTGCCGGAAGCGGCGATCACGGGATTATGTAATTCGACGCCGCAAAGTGTCGTGCGGAGGCGGCTCATTCCGTCCAAGAATAGCATTGGAGCGGAAGGCGCTTATTACTTAAGTCCGCTCCCTTTGGTCACGGCTCGGTTAGCGGTTGTAATTGGCAACTGGGTTGTCGTGTCGATTTTGAGCCTTCAGCGGGAACAGGCTGTTAGGTCTTTATCTTGTCGCGCTGCTCTCGCAAAACCGCTTTGCGGCTCAACTTGATTTTGTTGCCGTCGAGCGCCAGGACCTTCACCAGGATCTGGTCGCCTTCCTTCAACTCGTCGCGCACGTTTTTGATGCGGTTTTCGGAGATTTCGCTGATGTGCAGCAGGCCGTCGGTGCCGGGGAAGATTTCGACGAAGGCGCCGAATTCGACGATCCGAACCACCTTGCCGAGATAGGTCTTGCCCGGCTCAGCCACGGCGGCGATATCCGTAATGCGCTGGATGGCTTTGTTGGCCGACTCGCCGTCGGACGCGTAAATGTTAACGCGGCCACTGTCCTCGACGTCGATCTTGACGCCGGTTTCGTCGACGATGCTGCGGATCATCTTACCGCCCGGTCCGATGAGGTCGCGGATCTTGTCGGTGGGAATGGTCAAGGTGTAGATGCGTGGCGCGTACTGCGACATCTCCTTGCGCGGCTCAGAAATTAGCGCCACCATCTTGTCGAGAATGGACAGGCGCGCATGCCGTGCCTGCTCCAGCGCCTCCTTCATGATCTTGGTGGTGACATTGGGGACCTTGATGTCCATCTGCAGTCCCGTGATGCCCTTCTTCGATCCGGCCACCTTGAAATCCATGTCGCCGTAATGATCTTCGGCGCCGGCGATGTCGGTGAGAATGGCGTAATCCTTGCCTTCGAGCACGAGGCCCATGGCGATGCCCGCTACCGGATCGGCGATCGGTACGCCGGCGTCCATCAATGCCAGAGTTGCGCCGCAGACCGTGGCCATGGAACTGGATCCGTTCGATTCCATAATGTCGCTGACGACACGTAGCGTGTAGGGGAAGTCATTTTCGTTAGGAATCACGGCTGCGATCGAACGCTCGGCCAAAGCGCCGTGTCCGATCTCGCGGCGGCCTGCGCCGCGCATGAATCCAACTTCGCCGACGCTGAATGGCGGGAAGTTGTAATGCAGCATGAAACGCTTGGACGTTTGCGACAGATCGAACATTTCGATCCGCTGTTCATCGTCCTTGGTTCCCAGCGTCACTGTGACCAGCGCCTGAGTTTCACCGCGGGTAAATAGCGCCGAGCCATGAGTGCGAGGAAGCACTCCGACTTCGCAGTCGATCTGGCGGATTTCGTCGAAAGCGCGCCCATCGGGCCGGCGGCGAGCCTTCAGCATTTCGTCGCGGAAGATGCGTTCTTTCAGCCGGTCAAACAGATCGCCGGCTTCATCCCGCAAATCTTCCTCAAACGGTTGCACCACTTTGGTCTTGGCGTTGTGGATGCGCTCATAGCTCTCGATCTTCTGATACTTTTTGGTATCCATCGCGTCGGTGAGCTCGGCGCGGATCTGCGCCTCGATCTGCGCGTACTTGGCCTTGTCGATGGCTTCAGGAGTGAAGGTCCACTTCTTCTTGCCCACCTTGGATACAAGCTCACGAATCGCGGTTACGATTTTCTTACAGCACTCGTGCCCGTATTCGATCGCGTCCAATACTTCGGCCTCGGAGGCGTGCTGTGCGCCGGCCTCGACCATGACGATGCCTTGCTCGGTGCCCGCGACGACGATGCTGATCTTGGCTTCGCGCGTCTGTGCATAACTCGGATTCGCGATCAGCTTGCCGTCCACCGATGCGACGCGGACGCCGCCGAGCACGTGCTCAAACGGTATGTCGGAAATGGCGAGGGCGGCGCCGGCTCCAATGATGGCGAGCGTGCTGGGATCGCGCTCCGGGTCGGCTGACAGCACCATGGCTATGACTTGCGATTCGTGGGTGAAGCCTTCCGGAAACAACGGGCGAATCGGCCGGTCAATGAGACGGCTGGTCAGGATTTCCTTTTCGGAGGGGCGACCTTCCCGCTTGATGAAGCCGCCCGGAAACTTGCCGGCGGCGTATGTGTATTCACGATAGTCAACCGTGAGCGGAAAAAACGCAGCTCCGGGTTTGGGTTCGTCATTGGCGCAAGCGGACACGAGCACGACCGAATCGCCCGAACGGACGATGACGGCTCCATTGGCCTGCTTGGCAATCTTGCCTGTCTCGAGGGTAATCTTTAAACCGTCGAGATCAATTTCTTCGCTATGTAGCATTCTGAATGTCCTTTTAATCCAGGAGAGCTCTGCTCCACCTGTTTAGGATTAAGAGGAGACTTTGGAGTGAGTGAACTGAAGGGGGCCGCCCACCGGGGCGGTTTACCTGAGCGCAAGTATCTAACGTCGGATACCCAAGCTTTGAATCAGGTTCTTGTACCTTTCCGGATTACGGCTTTTCAAGTATTTCAATAGGCGACGGCGGCGTGCGACCATCGACAACAATCCACGGCGGGAATGATGGTCCTTGCTGTGCGTCTTGAAATGATCCTGGAGCTGCAAAATGCGCTGGCTCAGGAGGGCTACCTGAACTTCTGGCGAACCGGTGTCGGTTTTGTGGACTCTATAGGTTGCAACAGCTTGTAGTTTGGTGTCGGTCGCCAGTGCCATTCTCGGAATTGGTACTCCTCGTCTTCTTAATCTCTTTTTGTACTGTTACAGGATAGCATAGGCGGGCGCGCGGTGGTGAGCCTGAAAGAGTTCGGTTGGCGGATGGAGCCCAAGGCGACTTTCA
>JBGPSX010000466.1:0-3324 GCA_041490325.1 Bryobacteraceae bacterium
TGGTTGGTTTTTCCTTTGCATTTGGTATCTAGTCTCAATTAGACTAGAACTAGGATAAAAGGAAGATCGAGGCCTGTCAAGGAGAATCTTAGAATGGCTCGCGGAGGAAAAGATCGACTGACCACGCCCGACTTGGTTCTGCTGAGCCTGCTGGCGGAGCGGCGCATGCATGGCTATCAGGCGAATCTTGAACTAGAGCGGCGCGAAGTGCGGGACTGGGCCGGCGTGTCGCGTCCACAGGTTTATTATTCGCTCGAGAAGTTGGCCGGACGCGGCCTGATTCGGCCGGCGGAAGGTGAGGGCGCGGCAGCGGGTCCGGAGCGGAGCGTGTACGCAACCACGGCCAAGGGCCGGACGGCGCTGGCGGATGCCTTGGAGCTGGAAGCGTGGACCAATCAGCGCGACCGTCCGGTGTTTTCGACATGGCTGGCGCTTTCGTGGCAGGCTCGTCCGGGCGTTTTTGTGGAGCAGGTGCGGCGGCGGGAAAAGTTCGTGACGAAAGAGCTGGCGCGCGAGCAGGCTACGCTACGCTCGATTGAAAAGGAAGTGGGGCATCGGTTCCATGAGGCGGTATGGATGGTGAGTCTCACGATCGAGCAAATGCGGGTGGAGTTGCGCTGGTTAGGAAAGCTTCGACGGGAAAGCGGGCGGCGGGCGGCGGCGAGGAACCCGGAATATGCGAAATGATTGGCGCGATGGGTTGACAGCTTACCCAAGGGCGGAGCATACTTGGGTGGAATGCTTACCCGAGAAGAAAAAGACCGCGTTGCCTTGCTGCAGGGGACGCTGGACCTGTTGATCCTGCGCATCCTGCGTTTTGGATCGCAGCACGGGCAGGGAATCGCGCGCGCTATCCAGGAGCAATCGGAAGATGTGCTGTTGGTGGATCACGGCGCGCTGTATCCGGCGCTGCAACGGCTGGAAGCGCAAGGCTGGATCAGCGCCAAATGGGGCATTTCGAGTAATAAGCGCAAGGCTAGGTTCTACACGCTGACCGCCAAGGGGCGCAAGCACTTGACCAACGAGACCAGCCAATGGCGCAAACTGGCGCGGGCAATCGGACGTGTTCTCGGGCCGGAGGCGGCGGAGGGCTGACATGTTTGGAAAGCGGAAACGCAGCGATGAGGATTTCTCGGAGGAGCTTCGGGCGCATCTGGCGTTAGAGGCGGACCGGTTGCGCCAGGAAGGGCTCCCTGAGAAGGACGCCCGGCTGGCGGCGCATCGCAATCTGGGGAATTTTGTATCGAGCGAAGAGCGTTTTTACGAAGGAAGCCGGTGGATCTGGCTGGATCATCTGTACCACGATGTTCGCTACGCAATGCGACAGCTTGGCAAGAACAAGGGTTTCGCGTTTGTCGCGATTCTTACTCTGGCGCTGGGAATCGGGGCGAACACGGCGGTATTCACGCTGGTGAACGCAGTGATGCTGCAGTCGCTGCCAGTGCCTAATCCGGGCGAACTGTACCGGCTGGGCGACACTTTCGACTGCTGCGTGAACGACGGATACGCAGCGCACCTTTCACTTTTTGGCTATCCGTTCTATCAACACGTTCGCGAGCACACCCCGGAGTTTGCGGAGCTGGCGGCATTCCAGGTCAGCACGCCACGCTTCAGCGTGCAGAGGAGCGGAGTATCCAGCGTACCGGAGCCGTTTGTGGGGGAGTTTGTTTCGGGCAACTATTTCAGTATGTTTGGAGTTCGCGCCGCGGCGGGGCGGCTGCTGACCGCGGAGGATGACCTTCCGGGTGCGCCGCCGGCCGCGATTATGAGCTATCGCGTGTGGCAACAACGTTTCGGACTGGACCCGTCCATCGTTGGAACAATATTCAATTTGAACGGCGCTCCGGTGACAATAGCGGGCGTCGCGCCCAAGGAATTTTTCGGGGATACGTTGCGAGCCGAGACGACGGATTTGTGGGCGCCGCTTGGCATTGAGCCAGTGGTGCAGGGTCAAAATTCGCTGCTGCATCGTCCAGAGCGCTGGTTGTACATGATTGGGCGGTTGAAGCCGGGCGCGAATCCGGCTTCGATCGAAGCCAAGGTCAATGTCGAGTTGAGACAGTGGTCACTCGACCGGGCCGGCGCGCAAGTGAGCGCAACGGATCGGAGGTCCATTGAGGGGCAGCATATTTACGTCGTGCCGGTCCCGGGCGGAATCACCACGATGAAGAAGTATTATTCCGAGGGGCTGCGACTGCTGATGCTGGTATCCGGACTGGTGCTGCTGATCGCGTGCGCGAACATCGCGAACCTATTGTTGGCGCGTCGAACAGCCAATCGGATTCAGTCGTCGATTCGCCTGGCTCTGGGCGCGCCACGCAGCCGTTTGGTTCGACAGACGCTGACCGAGAGCGTGTTGCTGGCACTGCTGGGAGGCGCGGCGGGACTCTTCGTGGCATGGGTTGGCGCGGAGGGCATTTTGAAGCTTGCGTTTCACGATGCTCAATCCGTACCGATCAGCACGGAACCCTCGCGGACGGTGCTGGCCTTTGCGTTCTTGCTGTCGCTGGCGACCGGGCTCATCTTTGGCGGGGTACCAGCCTGGTTTGCGGCGCGATTCGATCCCGGAGATGTTCTACGCGGCGCGAACCGGTCCACTGGGAATTCTTCGACGCTGCCTCAGAAGTCGCTGGTGGTCATGCAAGCGGCGCTTTCACTGGTGCTGCTGGCGTTTGCCGGTGTGCTCACCAAGAGTCTGAGCAATCTGGAAAACCAGAAATATGGGTTTGAGTTGAAAGGGCGCGTGGTGGCGAAGGTCAGCGCCGTGTTCGCTGGTTACAGCCCGGAACGGCTGGCGGGAGTGTATCGACAGCTGCTGGAACGTTTGCGGGAGACGCCGGGAGTGCAAAGCGCGGCGCTGGCGTTGTACAGTCCCATGAGCGGGAACAACTGGTCGTCCGGTATTTCGATCGAGGGCGAGGCGGCGACTGATGACGGACACAGGCGGTCTGCATCGTGGGATCGGGTGAGCGCGCATCATTTTGAAACGGTGGGAACGCGTCTGGTGCGCGGCCGGGTGATCGACGACAGGGATACGCCGAACGCTCCGCACATAGCGGTTGTGAACGAAACATTCGCGGCACGATACTTCGGAGGCCGAGATCCGATTGGCCGGCGTTTTGGCATCGGAGGAATTGAGAATAGTCGAGACTACGAAATCGTAGGTGTTGTGGAGGACGCACGGTACAGAGAAGCGCGCGAGCCGGCCTGGCCCATGTTTTTCTTGCCGCTCTTGCAGTTGTCGCCGGAACAATGGAAGATTTCGTGGCAGGCGCGCTCCAACTCTATCCGTGAAATCGAGCTGCGCGTGAGCGGCGATGCGAA
>JBGPSX010000467.1:0-3312 GCA_041490325.1 Bryobacteraceae bacterium
ACTTCCACCTTCGCGCCCACGTCGATTCCGCGCGTCGGCTCATCGAAGAGAAAAATGCGCGCATGCCGGACCAGCCACTTTGCGATCGCCACTTTTTGCTGATTTCCGCCGCTCAATCGTCCAGCCAGTTGCTTGCCCGACGCGGCGCGGATTCGCAGCCGCTCGGTATACTCCGCCGCAATCCGGTTCTCGGCGCTGAGATTCAGAAATCCCCATCGGCACACCTTCTTCAAGCTGGCGATGGTCAGATTATGACTAATCGGCAATGCGGTCGCGAGTCCGGTGTGCTGCCGGTCCTCGGGTATGAGGGCGAGTCCAGCTCGAACCGCGTCGCGCGGCGAATGGATTCGCGCCACCTGGCCGGAAATCTGGACGGTCCCGCTGTCCACCGTATCGATGCCGAATAGCGCGCGGCACAACTCCGTGCGGCCGGCGCCCACCAATCCCGCCATTCCGACAATCTCTCCGGCGCGCAACGAGAAACTGATGTCGTGCAGCACCGGCGCGCGCGTGAGATGCTCCACCTTCAGAACCTCCTCGCCGGGCGGCTGCGCGGTTCGGGTGTAAATCGAAGCCACTTCGCGGCCCACCATGTGGCGAATGATCTGATCGGTGGAAAGGTCGCTCAGGAGTCCCGAGTGAACTGTCTCGCCGTCGCGCAGCACCGTCACTCGATCGCCGATCGCGCGCAGTTCCTCCAGGCGATGCGTGATATAGATCACGCCGAACTTCTGCTCTCGAAGCGATCGCACAATACGAAAGACCTCTTGCGTCTCGGTCTCGGAGAGCGACGAAGTCGGCTCGTCGAAGATCAGCAGACTGGAGCCTTGTTCGATGGCGCGGCAGATTTGCACCATCTGTTTGCCCGCCGGGCTGAGCCTCGACACCTTCCATTCGGCCTTCAACGGGAAGTTGTGCTGCTCGATGATGGCCTTCGCGCGCGCCATCAGTTCGCCCCGATTCACCCAACCCATAGGAAGACGGGGCTCGCGGCCAAGGAAGATGTTCTCACCCACTGAAAGGTGTGGAGCGAGCAACGATTCCTGGTGCACCATCGCGATGCCCTGCGCCGCCGCTTCAGCCGGCTCCCGAAACGTGACGCTCTGGTCGTGCCAGAGAAACTCACCGCCGTCGCGCTGCAACATCCCGGCGACAATCTTCATCAGGGTCGATTTGCCGGCGCCGTTCTCACCCATCAACAGATGCACTTCGCGCGCATTGACGTCGAGATTGCCGTCCCTCAGCGCCACGACGCCACCGAATCGTTTCTGAATATTCTTCAGTTGCAGAAGCATAGGATGATGTGGCGCACGCACTCCTGCGTGCCGCGTTCACACTCATGTGAACGCTGTGAAAAAACTAGCCTTGCGTCGACCCGAGTTTCGACACAGCACGCCAGAGTGCGCACGCCACGCGCTCTATTCATGCGGATTCTCAGCAATCTTCTCGATCTGCTGTTTCGTCAACAACTCATTCACCTGGACCAGATTCGTCTTCAACGCATCCTCCAGCCGTGCCTTCAACGCATCCAGCCTTACCGATAATTCCTTGAACACCACATAACTAGCATCGGTCGGCTTAGCATCCCCGGTCTCAATACTACGCGCCAACGCCGCCAACTGATTATTCAACTTAATTGGAAAATTCAGCGGATCCTGGTTGCTGCGATTCCGAACCTGATAAACATCTTCCTCCACCTGCGTGAGCTTCACCTCCAGCCGCTCAGCCGCGGCGTTCAAATCAGGATTCTTGGCCTTCTCCGCGCGCTCCTTCAACTGTTTCTTGATGGCCCGAATCTGGATGACCATCTCGTTCGCATCCGTCACCTTATCGCGCACCTGCGACGCCAGCTTGAACTGTTCCTGCAACTCGGCATTCGAAACCTTGATCAACCTTGGGTCCTTGATCACACGCAGCTTCTCGGTCTGCATCAAGTCGCCCACGATGAGTCGCGCATGATATTCGCCTGGAGGCGCCAGCGGACCCAGTTCCGGCCGAGCCCCCCACATGATGAGCCCCTCAAACGGTTTTGCGCCTGGGTATCTCAAATCCCAAGTGAATCGATTCGTTCCCGCAGTCCGAGTTGGCGGTTTCAACGGAGGCGGCCCGAAGGATTCGCCATCGTCGTCGCCTCCCTCTTTTTTCTTCTTATCGTCTTCCGCCTTGCCTTCAAACGAGCGGACCAGTTCCCCGTCGCCATCCAGAATCTGAATCGTCACCTTGTCAACGGGTCCCTTCAGGTAGTAATCGATGAAGGCCTGGTTGACCGATCGAATCGCCGGCCGCGGACGAAACAAACGTGCCGTCTCACCCGGGATCTCCGGTTTCAATTGCCGCAAGAGAGTAATGTCGTTCAGCACGTACAGCGATCGGCCATGTGTCGCGATGGCGAGGTCGTCGCCCTCCACCACCAAATCCGAAACCTGCGTGTCCGGCAGATTCAACGCCAGCGATTGCCAGTTGGCTCCGTCGTCAAAAGAAACATAGATGCCGTGTTCTGTCCCCGCGTAAAGGAGTCCCGGACGCTTGGGATCTTCGCGTACCGCATGCACGAAATCGTTCGCCGGAATCCCGGTCACGATCTTCGTCCACTTCTTGCCGTAGTCCTCGATCCGGTAAATGTACGGCTGCCGGTCATCCAGTTGGTAGCGCTTGCCCGCCAGATACGCGGTGCCAGGATGGTGCGGCGAAGCATCCATCAAGCTGATCCGCATGTACTCTGGAAAGTCCTTGGGCGTGATGTTGTCCCAATGCTGGCCACCGTCGCGCGTCACAAACGCCAGCCCGTCGTCGGAGCCAGTCCAAATCGTATTTATGTCCTGTCGAGACGGCGCCACCGTGAAAATAGTGCCGTAGATCTCCGGCCCATTCTGATCCTTCGTGATTGGTCCACCCGAGTCACCCAATGTCTTCGGATCGCCACGCGTCAAATCAGGACTGATGCGCTCCCAACTCTGTCCATCGTTGGTGGTCTTCCACAAGTGCTGCGAACACGTATACAGAACGTTCGGATCCTTCGGCGAAAAGACGATCGGATAAGTCCACTGCCAGCGCTCCTTGAGATCTCGCGCGGGCATCCCAGAGAAGAAGAGTGGATAAACCTGGATGTCGCGGATGTGCCCGGTGTGGCGGTCGTACTTTGTCAGCAGCGCGCCTTGGCTGCCCGCAAAAAATATATCCGGATTCCTCGGATCGGGCGCGATGTAGCCGCTCTCGCCGCCGCCTACTTGATAAAGCCAACTCCCTGCCGGCGATCGCGGGTCGCGAAAGTTGCGCCCGTCATCGCTCGGAACACACAGCGTCGTATTATCC
>JBGPSX010000468.1:0-3307 GCA_041490325.1 Bryobacteraceae bacterium
ATCCCGTAAGCCCGGTCTTGTCGATGACGATGTGGCGCACCTCATTCGATAGAAAGGTCGTCAGACCAGGGGAATCAAGGGACAGGTCTTTCATGCTCATTCCGAACGCGTCCAGCGTGTGGTTCAGTTGAGCGTTTATTAGCTCGAGGGCGCCGCAGTGAAGGAATGGGCTCTCACTCGGCGCTGGCGAGTTTCTGACCCATTGAAAGCTAGCGCAACTTGCCTCTTGTGACCGTCGCATTTTGAGACTGCCCTTTGCCACGGTCAGCACAAAGACCGGAAGTTTCTTGGTCTCACGATGGAGTTTCAGCTTGAACCTGTCGTTGAGAACCGCTTGAAGCATCGGCCGCATCGTCTGTAACCAATCTTGACGTCGGGCGTGGCCCTCCGCCTTCGCGTCGATGTCGTATTGATCGGAGCCGATCCAGCCTGGACCGCCAGAGAGCTGGAAATCACGGATCTGGTACGCCATCTGAATCAGAAATTGCAGAGATGCATTTCTCACGACCAACGTTGGGGAAGACGCAGTCACCGATGGCCTGCGCACAACGGTGCTGACTTTGCTGGCCTTGATCGACGCCGTTTCGAACGGTCGCCGAGTCTGGCTCTGAGCCGCGTACGGCAGGCCAGCCAGGATACTGGCGGCAACGGCCAACGATCCCAGAGCCGAGATCACACGCTTTCCGCCGAGATTCAGCGTGTGCTCTGCCCGTGCGGTCATGGAGGAAAAGCGCTGTTACTTTCCCGCTTCGGCCGGCGGTGGCGCGTCCGACATGAACGTATCTTGCACGGATTTCCAGGTTCCGTCGGTCTGCTTCCGGTAAACCGTCAGGTACTTGCCCTTCTCCGTTACCGGCGCTTTCGTTTTCGGATTCGACAGGGTCAGCGAATACGTTCCCTGGGTATAGCCCAGGTCGCCGCTCTTCGCCACGTCTACTTTCGTGGCTGCGAATGTCACGGCGAAATTCGGGTCGCTCATCATCGGCTTCAATCCGCCGCGAATGGCATCCTTCCCGGTGAAGATCGGCGTATCCGGTAGCAACACCGAAGCATCGTCTGTATAGTGCGTCACCCACTTCTCCAGATCCTTGGTCGCGGCGTCTTTGACCCAGGCCGCTTCCGTATCCTTCAAAGCCGTTACATCGGCATCATGCGTGTCCGCCACCGGAGTCGCGCATCCCGTCAGCAGCGTCGACAGCGCTATACCCGCAAACAGCAATCCGTAACGTAGCATCATTGTTCCCCTTTTTGAATCCCCTCTTAGTCCGGTCACAGTTAGCGCCCGGTAGCCAGCTATTTACACTACCGCAGTGGACGGGAGTCCATTCGCTTCTACCCTTGACAAGTATACTTGATGGCGGTATAGTTGTGACCGATACAGTATGCACGATTCAACGCCAGATTCACTGCTGCCGCTGCCAACGGCGGTCTTCCACATCCTGATCGCGCTGGCCGATCGTGACCGTCACGGTTACTCCATCATGCAGGACGTCGCCTCCCGGACTGCAGGCAAAGTGGAGTTGAGCGCCGGAACGTTGTACAGCTCCATCCGCCGCATGCTCGAGCAAGGCCTGATTGAGGAACTGGCGGAAAGCCCGGACCCATCCAGCAGCGACGAGCGGAGGCGTTACTACCGGCTCACGCGTTTCGGAAGGCGCGTGGCGACGGCCGAAGTGGGGCGGCTGAATGCGCTGGTGAAACAGGCGCGCGCTACGGGGCTGGTGCCGGGTGCCTGATGCGCGCCAAAACTATCTATAACGCGTTGCTGCACTGCTACCCGGCGGCCTTCCGGCATGAGTACGGCAGCCAGATGCTGCTCATGTTCGACGAGCAACTGGGCGAAGCCCGGCGAACTGGCGGTCGGTTCCAACCGGCAGCTTTGTGGCTGCGCGCCGCTTTCGACGCGCTGACCATCGCCCCGAAGGAGCATTGCCACGTGATTCTTCAAGATTTGCGCTACGCATTTCGCACCATGGCCGCGAGCCCCAGCTTCACCGCCGTGGCTATTCTGTCGTTGGCCTTGGGCATCGGCGCCAATACCGCGATTTTCAGCCTATGGAATGGCGTGCTGCACGCGCCGCTTCCCGGAGTGCAGAAACCCGAGCAACTGGTGATGCTCTCCAATCCCGACGACTCCGGGATGTGGAGCGGCCGCTGGGATGGCCGCACCGACGGCCCCCGGTCCTGGCTCACCTACGAAGAATTCGAGCAACTGCGGGATCACGCCGAGTGCTTCTCGGCGTTGATGGCATCGCAAAGCAGCCTCACTACCTGGCAAGTACGTTTCGAAAGCGGCGGGTGGGAAGAAGCTCGTGGACGGTTGGTGTCGGGTGGGTTTTTTGATATTTTGGGCGTCAAGCCGGCGATTGGCCGCATGTTCACAACGGCCGAGGATCGCGTCTCGACGCCCTACGCCGTCATTAGCTACAACTACTGGCAGCGCCGATTCGGCGGCAGTCTCGGTGTGCTGGGCAAGACCTTTGCAGTACGCAAGACTGCGCTGACCATTATCGGCGTCGCGCCGCCCGGCTTTGTCGGCGAAACCAGTGGGCAACAGCCGGACCTCTGGCTCCCGTTGCAATTACAGCCCAGCGTGCTGCCGGAGAGGAATTGGCTGCACGATACACCTCCCGAGAAAGTGATGTGGCTGCATGTGTTCGGAAGGCTGAAACCTGGAGTGACGCAGGCTCAAGCGGAAGCGCAGTCCAACGCGCTCTTTCAAGCCGGCTTGGAATCGTTTTATGGCGCCGCTGCGTCGCGCCGTCCGGAATATCTGGATCAGCGTCTCCGAATCGGTCCGGGCGGGCGGGGAGCATCGACGAAGCGCAATGCGTTTTCCAGTTCCCTGACCGCGCTGTTTGCGGCGGTGGGCGTGCTGCTGGTGATCGCGTGCGCGAATCTGGCCAATCTGCTGCTCGCGCGCGGCGCTGCACGTAAATCCGAAATCGCGTTGCGCTTGTCGCTGGGCGCAAGCCGCGGGCGCCTGATCCGACAACTGGTCACCGAAAGCCTGGCGCTGGCGGGTCTGGGAGGCGTGGCAGCCATGGCCGTAGCTTACTTTTTTCACGGAGCATTGGTACGAATGATCGCGGAATCCGATCCGCGCTTCCGCATGAGTTTCGCGCTGGACCCACTGGTGTTGGCCTTCGTCCTGGCCGCGACACTGGCAGCGGCGCTCGCGTTCGGCCTACTTCCGGCGTGGCAGATGACCAAGGCCGGCGCCGAGGCGAGCCTCAGGGAACCGAGCCGCGGCGCCATCGGCTCGTTCCGGCAGGTGCGTTCGGGGCGATTTCTAGTGAGCCTGCAA
>JBGPSX010000469.1:0-3303 GCA_041490325.1 Bryobacteraceae bacterium
GTCACAGCAGGATCAAGACCCAGCCGAGCAAATGCGGACGGTGGTCCAGGACTTCCACAAATGTGTTCGCGCGCGAATCGCGGGCACGGCTTCGGCGGACACGGCGGAACAGGGTGTGCCCACGCTCAGCTTGGAGCAGTTGACTCGCCTCGATCGGCAACTACGCGACTATTTCGATCAGCCCGTTCGTGCTAGAGTCCCGGTATCCATCCAGAAGAACGAACCAGAGGTGAATGCTCCTGCTGAACGGATCGAAAACGCGCCGGCGGAGAAGGTAGCGGAAGATCAGGCTCCGGTTGCAGATCGCTGGAACCAGGACTCGTCCCCAACCGCATTCTCTCATCCATCCGAGACGCAGCTTCAATGGCGCGGCGCGTTGTTGCCCATGCCGGGCAGTTCAGCCCCGCCGGCTCCATCCGTCGAGCCGCAGGCCACCTCTTCTGTAGAACCACAGCTCGAAACCATACCCGAGTCTTCACACTCCGGTGTCGACGAAGAGTCCACAACGGAGACCATGCTGGAGGAAAAGGCGACGCCTGCTAAGGTGGGGCTAGCGGAAGAGGCTGAAGAGCCCAAGTTCTCCTGGCGCATCCCATTGAGCGTGGCGGCGATCGTGACCGTCGCCTGGTCTGTCTTCTTGTTCTATGACTCGTCGCGCAATGGCAACGCGGCAACGGCCCCGGCTGACACGAGCGTCTCGCCGGATGGACAATCCAAACAGCGCGTGCAGATTCGAGTCATCCAGCCAACCTGGATACGCGCCAGTTCAGACGGGAAGGAGCTCTTCGCCAAGCTGATCGGCAAAGGCGAAGTGGCGGAAATTGAGTATTCCGAAAAGGCTCAGGTCCGCATTGGGAACACCGATAACGTCGAGGTCATTCTCAATGGCAAACCGATCCCGCTGGGCGATCGCGGCCGGATTCGTCTGATCGAACTTACGGCCGGCAATTACCGCTTCCTCCCGGTGAACTAGCGTCTCACGCGAGGCCTTCCATTCACGTCTTCTCGGTTTCACCCCGGCGCAAGTACGCGTCGTCTTTGGTGAGCCAGTCGGTACGGATCGGCGAAAAAATATCGAGATCCAGCGTGTCCTCGAGCGCAATGGCGCGATGCGGGACGTTGGATGGAATGCGCAACACTTCACCCTTGTGCACAATGACCTCGCGTCCCTCCAGTTGAAACTTCAGAGCGCCTTCGAGGATATAGGTGATTTGCTCGCTTTCGTGGTGGTGTTCGGGCACCACCGCGTCCTTCTTGATAAAAACCTGCGCGATCATGGCTTTGTCGCCGGTGACGATTTTGCGCGAGATCTTTTCGCTCATGACTTCGAGCGGGACGGACTCCCAGGTGTAGTGTTCCATGCGCAACTATTGTAGTCCGTGACCGCGGCAGTCTACTCTTGGACGGCACGCGGTACGCTTGACGAATGCACGCCACGCGCACGCAGGTTGGCATCATCGGCGCCGGACCGGCCGGGCTCATGCTTTCGCATCTACTGCATCTGGAGGGCATCGAGTCCATCGTGCTGGAAGCGCGCAGCCGCAAACATGTCGAAGAGCGCGTGCGAGCCGGCGTGCTGGAGCAAGGCACGGTGGACCTGCTGATCCAAACGGGCGTCGGCGATCGGCTGAGGCGGGAGGGGCTGGTACATCACGGAATCGAGCTGAGTTTCGAAGGGCGCCGCCATCGCATCCCGTTGACCGAACTCACGGGCGGGAAATCCATCACGGTCTATGCCCAGCATGAAGTAATCAAGGATCTGATCCAGGCGCGACTCCATGCTGGGGGCCAGATTCTTTTCGACGTCGATGCGGTGAGCGTGCATGACCTGGACGCCGCGACGCCGCGGATCCGGTTTCAACACACCGGCGAGGCTCGCGAACTAGCCTGCGACTTCATTGCGGGCTGCGATGGATTTCACGGAGTCGCGCGGCCATCGATCCAAAGCGCCTTGACCATTTATGACCGGGCTTACCCGTTCGCGTGGCTCGGCATTCTCGCCGAAGCTGCGCCAGCAGCCGAGGAATTGGTCTACACCTACCACGATCGTGGATTCGCGCTCTTCAGCATGCGCACGCCCGGCATCACGCGGCTCTACATGCAGTGCGCTCCGGAAGAAGATGTCGCCCAATGGCCCGACCAACGGATCTGGGAAGAGCTGCGCACGCGATTCCGAACCAAGGACGGCTGGACACCGGCGGAGGGCCCGATCATTCAGAAGGGTGTCGCCGCAATGCGCAGCTTCGTGGTGGAGCCGATGCAATTCGGAAAGCTATTGCTGGCAGGCGATGCGGCGCACATCGTTCCGCCCACCGGCGCCAAAGGGCTCAATCTCGCAATCGCCGACGTGCGTGTGCTGGCTCGCGCGTTGTCGGAATTCCTGCGCGCAGGAAAGCGGGATCTTCTCGACCGCTACTCAGAAATCTGCGTGCGGCGCACCTGGAAAGTGCAACGCTTTTCCTGGTGGATGACTTCCATGCTGCATCGTTTCCACGACGACCTCGGGTTCGACCAGCGCCGGCAACTGGCCGAGCTCGACTACGTCACCAGCTCGCGCGCGGCCATGACCAGCCTGGCCGAGAACTACGTCGGGCTTCCGATGGACTGAGCCAACCGTCGTCATCGCATCAACCGCAGATTCGATGGGTAACCCCGGCTCACAGGTGACGAAAGGGTTCTTCCATCTCCTCCTCGGGAGTCTTGCTCGCCTGCCGCTGTAGCGACCGGCTCACCAGATCTTTCGACCCAAGCCCCACTGCCAATGCCAGCGCCAGCACGATGCCGCCAAAAAGAATGGCAAAGGCCAGTTGTACGATGCCTCTTCCGATGTGAAGCTGATCCAGCGCCATGGCAGCCGTCAGAACCAGAACCAGCCACTTGATGCCCATGCTCAGAAAACGCGCGTAATGCACGTTCATGTTGACTGCGCTGATCAGCACGCTTCGGCTGAGAAAACGCGCCAGCATGCCGCCGACCAATAGCACCAGCACCGCTGCGGCCACGTTCGGCAGATAGCCGAACAGCTGAATCACGAAGCTCGAGGTAAGGTTAGCGTCGAATGCGGAAATTCCAATCAGGAAGCCGATGAAAATGACCAGCCAAGTGAGCAGGCGCGTCACCAGCAACGTCGGGCTCTTGCGGGGCGACCAATCCAGCACAGCGGTTCCGCCCCAGCGTACTACGCGTTCGTCGAATCCAATGCCACGCAGCGAGCGGCGCAGCAGGTAATTCACGATTAAGGCAACCAGCGTGGCAATCAGGAGCGCCACCACCAGCGCAATCATTCCAGGCAGCAGGCCAGCA
>JBGPSX010000470.1:0-3294 GCA_041490325.1 Bryobacteraceae bacterium
GATCCTCGCCTTGCCGGACAAGTCGCCGTTACCGTACGAGCCGCGCTGGTCTCGAAGCCCCGGTTGTTATCAATTGAAGTCCGCCATGGCCTGGCACGATCTGTTCGAAGCCACCGGCGAGTCAAGTTTCGAGCGCGCTTTTGAATCGGCGGTGGATCTAGCGCTCGCCAACCAACGCGACTTCCTCCCCGGCGAGTCCGATCGCGAGAAAGTAATGGATCGCTTACACGCGTATTCGTATTTCCTCGAAGGCTTGTTGCCGGCACTCGCGCGGCGCGGCTGCCGCGAAGCGCTGCAATCCGGCGTCCAGCGTGCTGCTACGTATTTGCGCGAGATCGCCCCGCAATTCGCGAGATCCGACGTGTACGCGCAAGTGTTGCGAGTCCGGATGCTGGCAGAAACCTTGGGAGGACTTCCACTCGACCATGCGGCTGCGGCCGAGGAAGCGCGCGAAGCCAGCTCATTTCAACTCCATTCCCCCGATCCCCGCATCGCGGGCGGATTCGGATTCGGCCGCAAAGCTCGCGAGGTGTTGCCGTTCGTCAATCCAGTCTCTACGGCGTTCTGCATCCAAGCGCTGGCCTGGTGGGAAGATCGCAAAAGCAGCCTGCCCAGTGTCCAGCCTCAAAGTCTGATCTGACCTGCCGTGCGCGAGACGGTCAAGGTCCTGTTTGCATCCGCGTCGGAAGATCTGATCCCCGGCGCCATAGAAGAAATGCAGAAGCTCTTCCCCGAGCTTCCACTCGTCGTGGTTTCCGAATTTCCAACCGGCCACGCGCGCTGGATTCCATTTCCCCTTTCGCGCGGCCTGGCTGAAAACCTCGCGCTGGTCCGCTGGCATTTTCGCGACAAGGATATTCGGCTTTCGGCAGTGATCCTGCAACCGCGCATGCCTTACTGGCGAATGCGACTGATCGGCTTTTTACTCTCGCCCAGAAACTTCGTCGCCTTCAACGAAGCCATGGGCCATTTCCTTCTGCGGCCTCGATCGGTGGCGACCATCCTTCGTCACTTTCGCTGGAGATTCCGGAACCTGCTGGTCTGGGAATTCTCGCCCGGCGGCGCAACCTACACCTTTCTGTGGCGACTAGCTCATCCGCTCGCTTTCGTGCGCCCGCTGCGAGTATTGCTCGCCAGAATCGCCGGCCTCGTTGCAGCAGCACTGAAAGCAACCTTTCCGCCACGGCCGCCAGAACCGGAAACCGAAGCGAGACTCCCAGGCATCTCCGTCGTTATTCCTTCCCGAAATGGCAAGGACCTCTTAGCCCGTCTGTTGCCCGAGACGGTTCCGCAAATCGATGCGGGCGGCGGAGAGATCATCGTGGTCGACAACGGCTCTACCGATGGCACCGCCGATTTTCTCCGGGATTCATTCGCACAAGTCCGTATCGAGCAACATCCAGAGGCCCTGTCCTTCGCTCGTGCATCCAACGCCGGTTTCCGAAAGGCCCGTTATTCTCACATTTGCCTTTTGAACAACGACATGCTGATTGAGCCGAATTTCTTTTCGGCATTATGGACCGCTTTCCAGCGCGTCCCGGACCTGTTCTGCGCAACTGCTCAGATTTTCTTCCCCGAGGGCGCGCGGCGTGAGGAAACCGGCAAAGCCGTCATGCCTCTAGCGTCCGCGCGGAAGCCGGTGGATTTTCCCGTTCGCTGCGACCCCCCGATTCCAGGCGAGGATCTCAGTTACGTTCTGTACGGAAGCGGCGGATGCTCGCTATTCGACTCCCGCAAGCTGCTTCAATTGGGTGGCATGGATGAAGTCTACGAGCCGGCCTACGTGGAAGACCTGGATCTCGGATTTCGTGGCTGGCAGCGCGGTTGGCCGTCGGTGTTCGTTGCGGATGCGCGCGTTACGCACCTGCATCGCGCCACCACGTCGCGCTACTACACGCCTGAATTCCTGGCCCGGATTCTGGAGCTGAACTACCTCCGGTTTCTCGCTCGAACCATCGCCGATCCACGCGCGTTTCGACAACTCTGGGGCGAAGCGATACGCCGCCTGAACCTATTGACTACTCCCCATCAGCCGAACCCTGCCGCTACTACCGCGCTGGCACGAGCTTGGCGCGTACCGCTGTGGACCACGCGGCCGCCACACCGAACATTGTCTGACCAAGAAATCCTCGCGCTTGGAAGCGGCGCGATCGCGGTTACACCCGGCCGCGCATCTCAAAATCGTCCGGTGGTCCTGATTGTCAGCCCCTATCTTCCCTTCCCGCTCGCGCACGGCGGTGCTGTCCGGATGTACAACCTGATGCGCCGAGCGGCCGAGCATGTCGATCAAGTGCTTGTCTCATTCTGCGCCGACGCGACGCCTGTGCCTCCCGAGCTCCTCGACTTTTGCTGCGAAGTGGTGACAGTGAAGCGCGCCGGCACGCACCTGCAACCTTCATCGCACCGGCCCGATGTAGTGGAGGAATTCGATTCGCCGGCCTTTCACGCTGCCCTCCGGCAAACCGTGCGCAAATGGAAACCCGCCATCGCACAATTAGAGTTCACGCAAATGGCGCAATACGCTGCCGATTGCGCGCCGGCGAAAACCATTCTGGTGGAACACGATGTCACACTCGACCTCTATCAGCAGCTACTGGCGCAAGCAGACGACTGGGAACTGCGCCGCCAACTGGAGCGTTGGATCCCGTTCGAAACATCCGCCTGGCAGAAAGTAGACTGCGTCGTAACGATGTCTGAAACAGACCGCGCGCTCATCCGCGCCCCGAAAGCGGTCTGTCTTCCAAACGGCGTCGATCTCGATCGATTCCGCCCCACCAACCGCGCAGCCGAACCTCGCCGCCTATTATTCATCGGATCGTTCGCTCACTTGCCCAATGTCCTGGCCGTTGAGTTTTTTGTCCGCGAAGTCTGGCCCCCGCTGCAACGCATGGGCGCAACACTGCACATCATCGCCGGAGCCAGGCATGAATATTTCCTGGACCGTTATCGCGACCGTATCCAAGTAGATCTCGCCCAACCGGGAATCGAAGTAGAAGACTTCGTAGCCGATGTTCGCCCCGCCTATGAACGCGCCACGGTGGTCATTGCGCCATTACTCGCGTCAGCCGGAACCAACATCAAGATCATGGAAGCGATGGCGATGGGCAAAGCAATCGTCAGCACCCCAGCCGGCATCAACGGCCTAGACCTCTCCCCAGGAAAAGACGTAATAGTAACCCCGACCACCCATGAAATGGCGCGCGCCATTAGCGAGTTGCTGGAGAATCCAGCACGACGTCAATGTATAGAACGCGAAGCCCGCGCAACAGTAGAACGCAACTTCGACTGGAACAC
>JBGPSX010000471.1:0-3277 GCA_041490325.1 Bryobacteraceae bacterium
CGTCGACGGCCAGAAGCTAGGCACCTATTCGCTCTTCATGGATTACGGCGCTGGCCATCCCGTTTATATGGGCGACGCGATGTCGAACCTGGCAGTGTACTTCGGCGCGAAGCGAGTCGGCACAATCGACCAATCCGGGATTCAATATCCATTCACCCCCGACCGTCTCGGCTCCAAAGGCACCTACTACCCATACGGCGAAGACAAAGGCACACCGCTACCGAACGACCAAGTAAAGTTCGCCACCTACACGCGCGATTCCGCCACAAATCTCGACTACGCTGACCAACGCTACTTCTCTTCCCAGTTCGGCCGATTCACAAGCCCTGACCCGTACAAGGCGAATTCCGGCGGTCCGGGTGATCTGCCGGAACCGGCTACATGGAACAAATACTCCTACGTCATCGGCGACCCGATTAACGCAAACGACCCCCATGGCACAACAATCTGCTTTGTGAATCCGCGCACTGGGTTAATTGAGTCTTGCTACGATAGCGTCGATGTCACAGCATCTATTAGTGCTGTTGGTTTGCCGGGTGGCGGTGGTGGCGCTGGTGGCAGTGGTCCCGATGATTGTCAAAATAGACGTGAAGGCTGTGGCGCCGAGCCTGTGCTGCCCCCGCCACACGTTCCCTGCGATCTGGTTCCAGATGGGCGAACGGAAGGTCTGAACTTCGCTCTCGGAATACTCGGCGGAGTGACACTTTCGGTTGATATAGTGTTCGACTATCACACCGGACAAGCCACATTAGTCGTGTCTGGTGGATTCGGCGTGTCAGGTGCCGCCGCTCAACTCGGAGGATCCACTGGATTCATCTGGGGCAACGGAGACTCAGTGCCGAACTACATGAGCGGGGGTAACACTACGGTCTCGGCGGCGGTCCCTAGCGGTTTGGGACTATCTGTGACTGCCAACAGCGGAGGATTGGCCAATCCCATTGCCGTAAATCCGGCGGCTGCAACTGCCATCCAAATGGGCTTTTCGGTTGGACTCGTAAGTTTGCTCGGTGGGTTCGGCGCTACCGCCGGAAATACGCTTCAACAAATCCCACTGGGGAACTTCATGGGAGGAGTCGCAACGGGTTTAGCGACTCCAGTCGACACAGTGTTATATGGAATACAGCATCTCTGTCGCTAAATTGTATGAGATTCATTATCGCGGCAGTTTTGTTTTTCGGTGCGGTTGCTTTTCAGGTCAGGGCGATTTTCATCTTCCGCCGCATGATGAAAGAAGTGAACGAGTCGCTTCCAGGTGAGGCTCAGATACCTGAATTTGGTGGGAGCTGGTTGCGAGGCAAGGTCATAAGACTACACCGGCAGTTCTTTCCGAACAGCAGCCTTGCGAGAAAGCTCTACATAGCGTGGTGGATATGCATGGCATTGTTCATATCCTCCCTGGCCTGCGTGATCAGAATCCAGCCGACATCTGTTAGCTCGCATCGAACCCATTTGCTACGACGCGGCGCGGGATCTTTCGCCGGCAGCGGCCAAGGAATTAACCAGGCGGATAACGGCCTTCTGATCGCGTTCAGGCAGCGAAGCGATCCTCTGAAATCTTTTCCACTGCCGGCGGGTTTCAGGGTCGTTGTGCGCGCGATCGGGTCTTGAGGGCTTGACGCCGAGCAGCTCGTCGGTCGAGACCTTGAGCGCGGTGGCGAGCGCGATGACGGCGGGGGCCGGCGGAAACCCGGCCTCGGTTTCGTAGTAGGAGATGGCCCGCTGCGTGGTTTCCGCGGCCTCGGCCAACTGCACCTGGGTCAGGCCGCGCGTTTTGCGGATGGCCTGCAGGCGCTCGCCAAAGCTCGACTCTGGGTACTTTTTTCTGGGCATCGCACCTGCGATTGTAAACGCTGTTTCCCGCATGTTCCGCTCCGGCGCTTGACTCTCTATACGTATAACGTATACTCTCAGAGACGGTACTTGAAGGTCAAGAGAGTTCCCGGAAACGTGTACTAGCCTCTTGACAGTTTTTTAGCTGAAACCGGAAGGGAGGGAAACCGTTGGCGCGCATCCCCGACGAGGTGATCGAACGGTTGAAGCAGGAGGTGTCGCTCGAGCGACTGGCCGCCGCGCGCGGGGTGAAGCTGAAGCAGCACGGCGCGGACCTGGTGGGGCTGTGCCCGTTTCACGAAGACCGCGAGCCGTCGCTGGTGATCAGTCCGAAAAAGAATCTGTGGCATTGCCTGGGCGCGTGCCAGACCGGAGGAACGGTGATCGACTGGGTGATGCGGGCGCAGGGCGTCAGCTTCCGGCACGCGGTCGAATTGCTGCGATCCGATCATCCGGCGTTGCTTGAATCGACGCCGCAGCCGGTGAAGCAGTCGACGGTGAGAAAACTTCCGCCGCCGATCGAGCGCGAGGCCGACGACGCGCAGGCGCTCCGGCAAGTGGCGCACTACTATCACGAGACGTTGAAGCAGTCGCCCGAAGCGCTGGCCTATCTGGAGAAACGCGGCCTGCGATCGGAAGAAATGATCGAGCGCTTTCAACTCGGCTTCGCCAACCGCACGCTGGGACTGAGATTGCCGGCGGCCAATCGCAAACCCGGCGCCGAGCTACGCGGAAGATTGCAGCGGCTCGGCATTTTGCGCGAGTCCGGGCACGAGCACTTCAACGGATCGCTGATTATTCCGATCCTCGACCGCGCGGGCGCAGTGCTCGGGATGTACGGCCGCAAGATCACCGAGGACCTGCGGCCCGGCACGCCGCTGCATCTGTATCTCGCGGGGCCGCACCGCGGCGTGTGGAACGAGGAAGCGCTCGAAGCTTCTGAAGAAATCATCCTGTGCGAATCGCTGATCGATGCGCTGACGTTCTGGTGCGCGGGCTTCCGCAACGTGACGGCGAGCTACGGCGTCTCGGGATTCACGGACGATCACCGCGCGGCATTCCGGAAGTACGACACGCGCAAAATCATCCTGGCCTACGACCGTGATGAAGCCGGCGAAACGGCCGCGGCGGCGCTGGCCGAGGAACTGATCGCGAGCGGCATCGAATGCTCGCGCGTGCTGTTTCCCAAAGGCATGGACGCCAACGATTACGCGTTGAAAGTAACGCCGGCCGAGAAGAGCCTGACCGTATTGCTCAACAGCGCCGAATGGCTAGGAGGAAAGCCACCTGCGGTGGGGCCAGTTGCCGATCCGGAACCAGCGGCCACGGTGCAAGGCGACGAAATCATCCTGACGCAGGAAGACCGGCGCTACCGCATTCGCGGCCTGGCCAAGAATCTGAGCTACGATTTGCTGCGCGTGAACGTGCTGGCATCGCGTGGAGAAAA
>JBGPSX010000472.1:0-3276 GCA_041490325.1 Bryobacteraceae bacterium
GTGTTCCCGCCGTTTTGTGGCATGAGTTGGCGCTTGCCGCGCTGATAACCGAACGCCAGGCACTGGATGTTTACATTCGCGAGCGGTTCGCCGTCTTCATCGAGAATGCGTCCACTGATCACTCCCTGAGGCGTCAGCTTGACGATCATCTGTCTGACTTTTTGTCCGTTCTCAAGCGTGAGCGGCGCGCCGCCCCGGGCGTTCGCCAGGTTCACAAAGCCGTTGCGAGAGACAGCCACGTTGTATTTTCCAGGATCGACATCGTCGATTAGGAAATGGCCGCCGCCATCGGTGGTGGCGCCGTATGGAACTCCATTTTGAACGCCGATGGGTCTGAGCGTCAGTTGCGCCTTTTTGAGCGCCTCGCCGGTGACGGCATTCACAACCGTACCTTCGACCGAGCATTTGTCTTCGGGCTTCACGGCGGCGGGCGCTACATCATTGGGATTGGCTGCGACGCTGGAGTTGCCGGCCATGCGCCGGCCGCCGCCACCCCCAGCTACGCCACCGCCCCCGGGAGGAGGCGGTCCGCCCCGTTGCGCAAACAGGGAAACGCCGCAAAATAGAACCAGACAAATGGATCGCACGTTCGATTCCTTCTTTGATCTTAGACTGTCAGAGACGTAAATGGTCCCTAACAGCCTGTGGCGGAACTGGCGAGCTGGACAATTGGGTACAGGCACGGAGTTTCCGCCTTGGCCCATTTTGCATTGCTTGGGACCTATACCGGCGGAAATCCGATCCTGCCCCCAAATATCCGGCTCGCGCGACCCCGTATAATTGGGGTTTGGACATCGAAAAGACGCTGTTACGTAAGGTTGGCGAGGCGGTGGGACGCTTCAAGATGATCCGCGATGGCGATCGCGTCGCCGTGGCCTTATCGGGGGGCAAGGATTCGCTTACCCTTCTGGAGGCGCTCCTGCTGCTCGCCGAGCGCGCCCCGATCGACTTTACCGTGTGTGCGTTTACCGTGGAGCAGGGCAAGTTTTTGCGGCCTATCGAGCCGCTGGGCGAGTATCTGAAGCAGCGCGGCATCGACTGGACCTACCATACGGATCGCCCGTCCCTGCGATTGCTCAAGGAGCAGCCCGAGCATGGTTGCGACCTGTGCAGCCGCTATCGCCGCCGCGCGGTTTACGAGATTGTTCGCGGCCTGGGAGCGAATGTGATCGCCTTCGGTCACACGGCGGATGATTTCTGCGAATCGTTCCTGCGCAATGCCATGTTCACCGGCCGCGTGAGTGCTCTTCCGGCCATCACTTATTCGCGGAACAAAGATTTTCGACTGATCCGGCCGCTGGTGTTCGTGACTGAAGACATCACAACTCGATTCGCGGAATCTCTGGGCGCGCCGATTGTTCCGTGCGGGTGCTCGCAGCGGACTGGGACGGTGCGGAAGTCGATTCGGAGCCTCTTTGCAGACATTGAGAAAGACTATCCGCATCTGAAGGAGACGTTACTTTCGGCGATGGGGAATTTGGAACCTAGTCGATTGTTGGATCCGCGGTATCTGGACCTGGAGGGATCGACCGCGGTGGAAGAATCGCTGTTGTCGATTTTGCAGGATTAAAAGCACCGCTCCCTTTGGTCACGGCTCAGTTACTGGGAGCCGCGGGAGAGGAGCATTACTTTCGCGGTGTGGAACATGATGAACGCGTCCAGGGCCGGCGCCAGATTCTTGATGTAGTAAAGATCGTACTCGAGCTTCAGAATGGTGTCCTCAATGCTGTCGCTGTATTTGTGATTGATTTGCGCCCATCCAGTTATTCCGGGCTTCACGCAATGGCGCTGGCGATAGTAGGGAACCTGCTTCTCCAGTTCGGCGGCAAACTCGGGCCGCTCCGGCCGGGGACCTACCATCGACATGTCTCCCTTGAGCACGTTGAACAACTGCGGCAATTCATCCAGCCGCAATTGGCGTAGCCATCTGCCCAGCCGCGTAACGCGCGGGTCGTCCTTCTTGGCCCAAACTGCGCCGCTATCGGCTTCCGCATCGCGATACATGGACCGAAATTTGTAGAGCGTGAACACGACGCCGCTCTTGCCCATGCGCTGTTGACGGAACAGGGCGGGACCTGGTGAAGTCAGCCGCACCAGAATGGCTACCAGCAACATGATCGGCGCAGTCAGAACAGTGGCGATGACGGCGATCGGAATGGAGTACAGCGATTGCAGGAGCACCCGATTCGGGTTGGGGCCCAGCTCGGTGGAAAAAATCAACTGCGCCGGCCGCAGTTCGCGCGTCGAGATACGGAGGAAGGTGGTCTCGTACGTAGTCAACGAGTCTTCAATGTGGATCCCGGACAGCCGCATTTCGAGGAGTTGATTGACGGGCAGGCGGGCGCGACGCTCGGACATGCCGACCACGATGCGGTCGGGCCGCAATTCATCGACAATCCGGCGAAGATCGGATATCGGCCCCAGCACCTTGGCGCCGGCAATTTCACTTCCGGCCGCGAGATCATCGACGTAGCCTATGGTCATCAAGCCCGTCTCAGGATGGTCCGTCACATAGCGGCTGATTTCCTGGACTACGGAAGAACTTCCCAAAAACAGGACGCGTTCGGAGCCGATGGCCTTGAACACCATGCTGGTGTACAGGATTCTCCAGAGTGGAAGCAGGACCAGCGTCAGGCCGCTGCCGACGATCATGAGCCAGGTTGGAACGAACAAAGTCTGCAGCCGCAGATATACCAGCAGGGCTTGAGCCAGAAATGCCGCGCCCACGACGACGCCGACTTGCTGCAGCAGCAGGACTCTGGACTTGATGCGGAACTGCGTGTAGAGATCTTGGAAGTAAATCCCCACCATCAGGCAAAGAACGACGACTCCGATTCGAGCCCAGCCGTTGTCGTACAGCAGAAACACTTCCGGATCGACATCCATCACGATGAAGGTCGCGATGACGTAACAGGTGTATATGAGAATGGCTTCCGAGATCAGCAGCGCGATGACACTGGCGGGAACAAAAACTCGAAACAGCCGAATCATCTGGACCGTGCTAGCTTATCATCCACGAGGTCCGGCCTGAGTGAACGCGGCGCCCGGAGCAGAAGATCGCAACGATCCGTTTACGATACCGATTACGGGAATGCCACTCTGACGAATGCGCGCCATGGTCTCGATACTTTGCTTTTGTGCCAGCACCAGGTGATCGGCCCAGCCCAATATCTGGTCGAGTCCCGTGAGCAGTCGACCGATATGCGGGATGCTTTCCATGATGAAATTGCGGTTGCTACCGTAGATCGCGTCCAGCCGGATGCGCGGGTCGAACAC
>JBGPSX010000473.1:0-3255 GCA_041490325.1 Bryobacteraceae bacterium
CATCGCATCGCCTTGGATGTGATGCAAGGCCTGAGCGTCGCGACGCCGCGGCGCATTGTCGTCAACGTGCGCAATGAAGGAACGATCGAAGATCTTCAGGCTGACGACGTCGTTGAAGTGCCCTGCCTAGTGAGCCGCACGGGCATTGTGCCGCAAGCCGTGGGATCGATGCCAGACTCGGTTCGGGGTTTGGTTCTGGCCGTAAAGGCGTACGAGAAAGCGGCCATCCGGGCGGCAGTGGAGTCGTCAATGGAACTGGCGCAACTCGCCCTTCTGTTGTATCCCGCAGTGGGCGAATGGGAACCGGGAACTGAGTTGCTGCGCGCATTGATCCAAAATGATCCGGAACACCTGGGGTATCTGCGCAAACCAGTGCCAGTGAGCTGAGCGATGCGGCTTTTGGTTCTGCTGTGGTCGACGTTCGCGCTGTCGGCTGTTGCGCAACAGTCTTCTACGCTGGCCGATGCAATGGCAGCGGTCGAGAAAAACCCGAAAGACGCGCAGGCGTTGTTGAACCTCGGGTCGCTCTATGACAGGATGGGCCAATTCGACAAAGCGGCGCCGATCTTAGAGCGTGCCGTGAAAGCAGCGCCGCAGTCTTCGGCCGCGCGAATGGAACTGGCGCTGTGCCTCGCGCGACTGCATCGCTTCAAAGAGGCATCTGGGGCGATTCAACACGTCCAACCGCCCGAGGGAAGGCCTCAGCTCTTGCTGTACTACCGATTGCGTGCTTCGATCGCGTCGGGCAATGGCGACGATTTGGGCGCCGCGGTGTACATGGAGAAGGCGCTAGCGCTCGCACCGGACGACGAGGATCTGACGTTGGCCACTGGGGTTGCTGAGTTTCGGGCTGGCCGTCTGGATCAGGCTCTCGCGAATGCCAAAAAAGCCCAGAGCATTCAGACGAACGCCGCTATCGAGCATCTGATTGGAGACATCCAGGAGCGCCGAGGGGACAGCCTGGCCGCGGTTCGAAGCTACCAATCCGCCATGACGCTTGCGCCCGGCAATGAGGAGTATCGTCTGTCGCTGGGAGTGGAATTGCTGCGCCATCACACCTTTGATCCGGCCCTATTGGTACTGGAGCAGGGCGCCAAGCAGTTCCCTGGTTCGCTCCGGATAAGGGTCGCGCTGGCGCTGGGATTGTTTCTGGTCAACCGAGACGCCGACGCAACAGCGACGCTGCTCGAAGCCATGCAGATTGAATCGGGACGCGAGTTTGTGCTCGAGTATGTGAGCGAATTGCTGATCGAGCAGGGCGAGACGCCGGATGCTGGAGTGGTCGCGAAGATCTGTGCCGATGCGGACGCGCACCCAACGTCGGGCAGAGCGCAGGCCGTCTGCGGCGGACTGCTGCTGCGCGTTCAGCTCGATCGGGGAGATCCAAGCCATCACGACGAGGTGCTCACGCGACTCCGCAAGGCGGCGCAGTTTACGCCCGGCGATCCTGCGGCCAGGTGCCAGCTTGGAAAGGCGCTCGCGTTGGACCAGCGCTGGCCGGAGGCGCGCGCCGAGACGGAGCAGTGTGTCCGGCTGCGGCCTGACTCGACAGAAGCGCACTACCAATTGGCGCGGATTTACCTGAAGCTGGGCCTACGCGATCTGGCGAAAGATCAGGAGCGATTGCGGGCTGAGGCGGATCGGAAATTAGCGGCGCAGAGCCAGCAACGCTTCGCTACGCTGGCGAAGTTTCTGTACGCGATCGAACCCAAGAAATAGCATTGTGGCGCACGCACTCCTGCGTGCCGCATTCACACTCGTGTGAACGCCGTTCCGCTACCGCCCAGGATTCTTCGGCAGACTCAGTATATTCGCAAAAATCCGGTAAGCCCCCGGCACTCCATCCGGAAGCTGTCGATAAAACGCGTAGGCGTTGTAAATGTAAACACCTTTGCCGTATTTCGCATATAACAGGCCACCCTTTTGCGGCGCCTGACCGGCATCGTGCGTCGAGAGCAGCGCGTCGTAGTGCGAATCCCACGACTGCATCCATTTTGAGCCCCGCTCTTCTACCCAACCGCGAAAATCGGCATCCGTGATCTTGTTCGGCCAGGTGAAGATCGGGTTCGCTGGATTGAGAATCTCGATTTGAGAATCCTCGTCGGTCACTTCTTCGGGATTGTTCCCCATGACGTACGGGTAAGGACCATAATTGTGATCGAACTCGGGTGTGTTGTATTCCACCATCACGACGCCGCCGTTCTTCACATAGTCCAGCAGGCGGTTGTTGTAAGTGCGTAAGTCCTCACGCACCGCGTAAGTTCGCACACCAAGCAGGATTACGTCGTACTTACTCAAGTCGCCGCTAGCGAGGTCCGCGGCGGTGAGAAAACCCGCCTTGATTCCTAAATGCTCGAGCGACGCCGGCACGTCATCGCCGCTGCCCATCACATATCCCACTCTCAATCCCGGGGCGACTTTTACGTTCACACCTGTGGTTCGGTAAGTGGCGGGTTTGTATAGAAAGTATGGACGGAGTGCGGCATAGCCCGTGATCTGGTAGCCCTCGCGATAGGTTTTGCCTGAATACTCCGCAATCGCCGTAATCTCGTAAGACTTCTCGGCCAGAGTTCCGGGCGTCACTTGAAACGAGAGAGAAAGATCCTCACCCTCGTGCGTCGTCGAGAATTCAGCCAAGGCAGGAACGGCACGCCACCCCGAAGGCAATTCCAGCCGGACCGATCCTTTGGCTGGTCCTTTGACGTTGCTGTGCACAACCGCACTGACCGGGAATGACTTCGAATCCAGTGGCACTATGCCCGCGCGCGGAGAAATCGCGATGGATATCGCCGGACCGAGCACCAGCGGCTGAAGGACGGAGCCGAAGCCTGTCTCGCGCTTCACGCTTTGGACCACCTGGCCTACTTCGATTGGAGCGCCGTCGTAGGTCAGTTCCACCGACGCGGTGAGCGGATAGGGCGCGCGAGGCAAGTTCAGATATCGCTCATCGAGGAGGTCATAGTAGGGCTGTTCAATGTTCGGGCGCGAATAATACGGCCGCGTGAAACCAGCGTCGCCCGCGACCGTCGCTTTGAACGTAGAGCTCACGGACTGATTGGGTGCAAGCTCGCCGGCGGCTGCCTTCGTATCGGAAATGTTCCACCATTTCGGCTCCGTTGGCTTCAAGGAAACGTTGCTGACGGACACTGGCACACTGCTCTGGTTAACTACTTGCACCTTCACACCGAATGTCTGGCCGGGAATCGCGGCCCGAAACGTGTCTGGGTCGCCCATGAACATCGCAAATCTCGGATC
>JBGPSX010000474.1:0-3248 GCA_041490325.1 Bryobacteraceae bacterium
CCTGGGATAGTCATCAGGGCGGCCAAGAAAATTATTCTGGGCATTAGCCTGGGCATTAGGTAACGATATCAGCGATCTGATCGAGCGCCCAACGCGCATGCTCCGCCACCATCTCATTCGGAAACCGCGCCAGCTTCTCCAAAGGCTCGCGGAATTTTTCCTGCTTGCTGTTACCCATCGCGATGGCAACGTTCCGTAGAAATCCGGCGTGCTTGGCCCGTTGGATCGGGCTGGTGCGGAAAACTTCGCGGAATTCTTCTTCCGTCAGCGCGGCTAGTTCGGCCAGCGGCGGCGCGAAGTGGCGTGGCTCGAACGACGGCTCTTCGGCCACTGGCGCCTTGCGATTCCACGGGCAAACATCCTGGCAGATGTCGCAGCCAAAAATATTCTGGCCGATTCCCGCGCGCATCTCCTCGGGCACCGATCCGTGCAGCTCGATCGTGAAATACGGAATGCAGCGTCGCGCGTCCACCTCGTAGCCCGGGGGCGCGATGGCCTGCGTTGGACATGCGTCTATGCAGCGCGTGCACGTCCCGCAGTGATCGGCGGGAGGCAAGTCCGGCTCGATCTCGAGCGACGTGAGGATCTCACCCAGAAAAAACCACGAGCCACCTTCCTGATTGATCAGGCAAGTATTCTTGCCGATCCATCCCAAGCCGGCTTGGTGCGCGTAGGATCGTTCCAACAACGGCGCAGTATCGACGCAGATTTTCCAGTCATGTGCAGAGCCGAGTTTCATGGCCAGCTTCTCCAGACCGGCGCGCACGACATCGTGGTAATCCTCGCCCCACGCGTAGCGCGACACCCAGCCGCGATCGAGATCGACCCCATCGGTCGAGCGAGGCTCTGCCCGGTTGTAAAGTTTGCCCACGCAAATGATCGAACGGGCGCTTGGGAGCAAGAGCTTCGGATCGGTCCGGATCCAGGCGCGCCGATCGGTGAGATAGCCCATTGCTCCGGCCAGACCGCGATCCACCCAGTCGAGATAGCGCCGGGCATCCTGCTCCAAAGGCTCGGCGCGCGTGATACCGGCCAAGTCGAAACCACATTCGTGCGCGGCCTGTTTGATTTCGGCGGAATTCACAGTTCCATGATAGGCAACCCGGCCGCGACTGTGTGATACCTTCGGCAGATCGGTAACTACTTATATCCTAACTCCAGCGTTTTCAATGAGGACCAAGGCTTTTTTCCGGGGTCGCCGTTCAATGGGAGATATCCCCATCGGGGCGGGAATTAGGGCGCTTTAACTCATTCATGTAGCCCTGTTAATGCAGTCTGTCTTATACTCGAAAAGGTCAAACTTCATCTACTATGCACAAGCCGATCAAGTACGCTGAAAAAGTTGTTACCACGGCAGCCAACGCCGCCTGGTTTGTGTTCGATAAGCTCAATCAGATCAATCAGAATCCGTCCTTCACGCCGGCCTGGTCCGACAAGCCGCTGCTCAAGAGCCACCAGAAGCAGAAGCCGCCCCTTGGTTGGCCGCGTGAGACCGATTCACTTTGTCCGCGCTGCATACCCGAAATCCGCCAGCAGATCGTCGACGGTAAGCTTCCTCACCAGATCCTCCTCGACGAAAAGGTGGGCGAGATCAAAGCCAGCATCATCGAACGCGACGGCAAGATCATGATGGTGAAGGAGTGCCCCAAGCACGGACGCTTCGAGGACGTCATGGCCATCGATCCGGCCTTCTTCAAGCACCTCGAGGATGTGTTCCCGGGCCGTGACATTCGCGCGCACAACGACGAGACGCTCCACAATCACGGTACCAGCACCATCAAGCACGGCCGTGGATCGGTGCTGACCATCGACCTGACTAACCGCTGCAACATGATGTGCGATCCGTGCTTCATGGATGCAAATCAGGTTGGCTTCGTGCATGAGCTGACGTGGGAAGACATCCAGACGCTGCTGGATAACGCCATTTCGATCAAGCCGCGCCGCCAGATGTCAGTGCAGTTTTCAGGTGGCGAGCCCACGCTTTCGCCGTACTTCCTGGACGCGGTCCGTTACGCGCGCAAAGTGGGTTACAACAGCGTACAAGCCGCGACCAACGGAATCGAATTCGCGAAGAGTCCCGAGTTTTGCAAACAGGCCGCGGAAGCGGGTCTCCGGTACGCATATCTGCAGTTTGACGGCATCGGCAATGATGCCAACTCGCATCGCGCGGTTGGGAACTTGTTCGATGTGAAGATGCGGGCCATCGAGAACCTGTGGTCGAACGGCGTCGATATCGTTCCGGTCATCACGATCGTGAACGGCATCAACAACGAGCAGGTAGGCGCGGTGGTGCGGTTCGCGCTCGACAATCCCAAGAAGATCCCGTTCCTCAGCTTCCAGCCGGTGTCGTTTACCGGCCGCGACGAAGCGGTGACCGACGAGCGCCGCCAAGCGCAACGCTACACGCTTTCGCATCTCGCTCATGATGTCAAGACCCAAACGGGTCTGGGCGAGCCGGTGCGCGATTGGTTCCCGATTTCGTTCATGAGCACGTTTTCGGAATACGCCGACCTGGTGCATGGGCCTGAGAGCCATTGGGGGCAAATCAGTTGCGGTTGCCATCCCAATTGCGGCATCGGCATGGCCGTCATGTGCGACAAGGAAACCAAGGAAGCCGTGCCAGTGACGGCATTCATCAACGCCGAGCGGCTGGTGAAGGACATCGCGCATATCAACGACGCCGCGCGCCGCAAGCGCTGGCTCAACATCGTGGGCATCAGCCTCGCGTTGCTTCGCAATTACAATTCGTTCAAATCGCCGACGCATTTCAAACTGACGGATCTGTTGACTAAGTTCGACAAGTTCGCCGGCATGACGAAGAAGGCGGAAAGCGGCGGATACGGCAAAGTGACCGCGGACCGCACGCTGGGCGACATCCAGAAGCGCCGTGGCGACCGCTGGAACTTCCTGTTCATCGCTGGAATGTGGTTCCAGGATCTGTTCAACTATGATTTCCGGCGCACCGAGCAGTGCATCATTCCCTACGCCACGCAGGAAGGCGAGATTTCCTTCTGCGCTTATAACACCGGCGTGGGCTGGCGGAACATCATCGAGAAGATGCACATGACCGCCACGCTGACCAAGTGGTACGACGAGCACGGCAAGCATGAGATCTTCGCGGGCGGCAAGAAGGTCAGCCTCGAAAACGCCCAGCACTCGCTGCTGCTGCGCGACGAGGACGTACACCACGCCAAGCAGACCGATCTCGATAAGTTGGGGATCGCGAAGACGGCGCGGGAAGAGAAGAC
>JBGPSX010000475.1:0-3237 GCA_041490325.1 Bryobacteraceae bacterium
CGAACGATACCACCTCGATCGGCTCGGTAAACGTGGTCTCGCGCACTGGCACGAACACGCTGCACGGCAGCGGATTCTTCTTTTTCCGCGATCACAACATGTCGGCCTATCCGAACCTGGTCCGAAGCGCCACTGTTCCAGACCCGTTCTTTGTCCGGCGCCAGTCGGGCTTCTCCCTAGGCGGGCCAGCGATAAAGGACAAGTTGTTCTGGTTCACAAACTACGAATACTCGAACCTGGTAGCGGTGCGAGAGATCGCATTTTCGCAGACCGCCGGCGATGGCGGGAATTTTGCGAGGACGTTCAATCACATCGGCGCGGGTCCGCTGCAGCAAAAGCTTTTCAACTTTCGCATGGATTACCACATTAACAGCCGGAACAACGCCTTCTTTCGCTACAGCCAGGACCTGAACCATTCGGTGCAGATCAACACCAACAACGAATCGACGGGCGTCACCGGACGCAATCAGGCGTACAACGCGGTGTTGGGAGTCACCACTGTGCTGACGCCGGCGTTGGTCAACGATGTCCGCCTGAACTACAACCTGCTCACGTCGGCGCTAGCCGCGTTGAGTCCGGAGGACTGCGGTGGAACGATCGGTTGCCTGGACCTGGGAGGTCCCAACATCGCCATCGGAGGAATACTTTCAGGGGGTGGAACTTCGTTCGCTCTGGGAACCGCGAGTGGCGTGCCGACCGATCGGGCCAATCGCACCTATCAACTCACCGACGGAATCAGTTGGCAAAAAGGCGCTCACCGGCTGCGCTTCGGCGGCGAATTCGAGCGATATGTCCGCTTTGGCTCCACGGCCACTTCCGACACAGGAACTCTGACGGTTTACGGACCGGATCAGGTGCGCACGCTCTCTCCTGCTTTATACGCGGCGCTCCCGGCCAGCCTGAAATCGACCACCGCCGGCCCAGTGACGTTCAACGATATGCTGGCCCTGCCGCTCAACACCTTTGCTATCGGCGTCGGAGACTATAGTTCGCCAGCTCCATTCAATCGCGAAAGCGCGCGCCGCAGCGACCGCTATCGGCTGTATATCCAAGATGGCTGGCAGATGACTCCCAGCTTCACGCTGAACTACGGCCTGGCGTGGTCGCTGGATACGAATATCCGGAATTACGATTTGCCCCGCCCGAAATATCTCGCGCCGGTCTTGGCAGGCAACCTTTCAGTGCCGCCTCACGAATACAAAGATTTTTCGCCGGCGCTCGGATTCGCATGGTCCATCGGGAAGTCGAAGAAGACGGTCATCCGCGCGGGCGCGGGCCTGTACTGGGATTCCGACACCGGCGCGAGCCGAATTGCCGAGCGGCGAATCCTGGGGCCAGCCGGTAATGGCCGAGTGGTCATCGATGGAACCGGCATCCTGAATCCCCTGGCGAGTCAGGCTGGCCAGCCCGTCACGTTGAGTCCCGGCGCAGCGGGCGTTCCGACGGCGCTCACGTTGGGACAAGCGCTCACGATCTTGCCGGGCGTGAAAGCTACCGAAGAGGCACGCTTCGGCCGGCTGGGAGATCTGACGGTCCAAAACATCGCCTTGCTGAAGTCGAATGCGACGCAGCCCATCTTCTCGCCCGACACTCGCACGCCTTATTCGATGCACATTACTGGCGGCGTCCAACGCGAGATTGCCAGGAATTTGGCGCTGACGGTGGACTTCACGATGCGGCGCGGCGTCGCCTACGGCGGCGTGTTCAGCCAATTCTCCGTCGATCAGAACCGTTTCAACGCGGTGCGCGTGTTGTCGGTGGATCCGATTACGCAGGTTCCAACCACTGTATCCGACCGCGTGATGCCGGTTTGCCAGGGCGCGACCACGGCCGCCACCGTTGCGCTGCGAAACGATCCCAATGCGACCTGCTCAATTGGATCGCTCAGCGTTTACCAATCGGCGGCCAATAGCCGCTACATGGGACTCAATGTTTCACTGGACAAGCGCTTCTCAAGAGGATTCCAGTTCACCTTTTCGTATGCCTTGTCCCATTACACGGCTTGGAACGATCCGGTGATTAACTTGAACAACTGGCAGGAGAGTTACGGAATCGCCGACAACGATCGCACGCATCGCATGAACGTTAACGCCATCTGGCAAGTGCCTTCTTACAAGGGAAGCCAGCGCTTCTTCCGTATTCTGACGCAAGGGTGGCAAGCTTCCACGCTAACCAGCTTCGTGAGCGCGCCGCCGCTGAATCCCAACCTCTCGACCGTCGACATCGATGGTGACGGGATCACCTTCACGCGATTGCCGGGTGTCGACTGGAACGGATTCGGACGCGGCCAGAGCGCCGACGACATTCGCAAAGCCGTGGACAAATGGAACGCCGACGTGATTTCGCGCGCCCTACCGCTGCCGGCCAATCCCACTCCGGCTCAGACTGCCGCTTGCACGCTGACGCTGCCGAACGGGCAAAAAGCTTGCGGGCCTAGAACGCCAAGAAATCAAGCCTATCCGCTGTTGACGCTGCCAACTAACTTCAGCAACGGCGACAAGTTGTTGACTACCGATCTCCGTGTCACGCGGACTATCACGATTGCCGAACGCGTACGGTTGTCGCTGATCGGAGAAGGTTTCAACATGTTGAACATCTCGAATCTCAGCGGTTATTCGAACAATCTGCAATCGGCCAGCTTCGGCATCCCCACCACGCGCGTGAACCAGATCTTCGGATCCGGTGGGCCGCGGGCATTTCAGGTCGCGGCTCGATTGTCCTTCTGATCGATGACAGAGCTATGATGATGGATGCAGGAGGGCGGGTATGCGTTTACTAGCGGTGGTTATGGGCTGCGCGTTGGTTGCAGGCGCGGCCAACACGACGTCGACGAAACAGGCCACGTTCAACAAGGACGTGCTACCGGTGCTGCAGAAGAACTGTCAGAGTTGCCACCGGCCGGGTGAAGCGGCGCCGATGTCGTTCCTGACGTTTCAAGATACGCGCCCCTGGGCCAAGGCGATCAAAGCCGCCGTGGTCACCAAGAAAATGCCGCCCTGGTATGCCGATCCTGCTTACGGGCATTTTCAGAATGAGCGCAAGTTGACCGACGCGGAAATCGGCGCTCTCGTAAGCTGGACCGACGGCGGAGCGCCGGAGGGCGAGGCCAAGGATAAACCCGCACCGGTGAAATTCATCGACGGCTGGAATATACGGCCGGACGTCGTTCTCGAAATGCCGCACGCGTACGACGTGCCCGCCACCGGCACCGTTGAATACCTATACATCGTGATTCCG
>JBGPSX010000476.1:0-3227 GCA_041490325.1 Bryobacteraceae bacterium
AATTTCAGGATTCGCTCCGGTTGTGGAAGGCAGCCGCACGTTGATCTGATACAAGCCAGCGAAACCGGGCGCGATACCGGCATAGGCGATGGCGCTGGTATTCACATCGACGCCATCGAGCGAAATTCTGAAGTCGCGGATCTGCTTGAGAAGCGCGGCGGCGTTGGGCAATTGACCGTAGACGACCGGCGGCACGGTCTGGCCGAGTCCAGTGGCATAAAGGATGATCAAGTCTCCGGGCCTGGCCGGAACATCGGGCGTGATCACAGATCCATCGGGCCGGGTTGCGACTGCGTTGGAGACGTCGAGTTGAAAGAGCGCGGGAGCGGCGGCGGCAAGTTGGATCGGGATCAATGGTCCGTCCAACGAGTCGAGCACCACTTTCACAATCACATTGCCCGGCAGCAAAGTGGCAGGGACTAAGAAATTAATCTGCGTGGGTGAAACGTAGTAAAGGTTGGCTGCAACGTTTCCGACCGTGACTCGAACGCCGGTACCAGGAAAGGCGGTTGGAAGCGTGCCACCTCTAATGTCATCCGCCGTGAGGGCCTTGGTTCCATACGCGAGACCGGCGCCGTAGAGAGAAACGATGGTATTGGGGGCGAGCGGTCCGGCCTGATTGCTGGCGGCGTTGACGATGCTCGCGGTGGAGTAAATCGGGGCACTCAGAGGATGGATCTTGTCGGCGTGGAGCGTCGCCGCAAAAATCGCCAGCGAGACTACGAGCGTGCGCATTTCTCCCCCGTGTGATCTTAGAAGGGCTGGCGATATAGTGGCGGGTGTCCCTGAAAATTCTCAGGAGTATTGCGGGACCGTGGGATCGATCTCGCGACTCCAGCGGTCGATGCCGCCGGTCATGCTCTGGCAGGTTTCTACGCCTTGCTCGCGAAGCCACTGGACGATGTTCAGGCTGCGTACGCCGTGATGGCAGAAGACGATGAACTGGCCATCGCCGGCGTGAGCTTCGAGATGTTGAAGTTGGGCGGGTACAGTGCGCATGGGGATCAGTTCGGCGTTCTGTATGCGGGCGAGTTGGTGTTCAGACGGCTCGCGGACGTCTATTAGGAAGAGACGGTCGCCTGCGTCTAGGCGAAGCTTGAGGTCGTGCGGGGTGATTTCCAGGGGGAGCGTGGCGGACACTTTTTATCGTAACGCGGTGAGAGAATGTGTTCGAAGGAAGGGCGTTCGCAGGAGTGCGAACGCGGCAGGAGTGCGTGCGCCACGTTGTGACCAGAAGATTTTTCGTTGCGATTGCCTTTTGCTCGTGCTGTCTGGGTGGGACGGCGGAGGAGCGGGCTGTTGCTTATCTGGCGCGGGAGGTGCCGCGTTGGCATCGGGAGAATCAGTGTTTCTCTTGTCACAATAACGGCGACGGCGCGCGCGCTTTGTACGTCGCGAGGCAGCGGCATTACAGTGTTCCGAAGGAGGCCCTTCGTGATAGTACGGGCTGGCTGATGGATCCGGGAAAGTGGGATAGCAACCGTGGGAACCCGGCGTTCAGCGATAAAAAGCTGGCGCGGATTCAATTCGCGGTGGCGCTGGCGCAGGCCGTCGAATCCGGGGCGATTCGGGATCGCCGCGCGCTGATTCAAGCGGCGGATTCGCTGGTTCGCGAGCAGGACGCCGATGGATCTTGGCTCGTCGACACGAGTGCCGCGGTGGGATCACCGGTGACGTATGGGCCGACGTTAGCGACTTACATGGCGCGCCGGACGCTGGAGGTGGCGGGCGCGGTCCGGTTCAGAGAGGCGATCGCGAAGGCGAATGGATGGTTCCGCGCCAACCCGCCGCGCAGCATTCTGGATGCCGCCGGCTTGTTATTGGCCTTGCCGGAAACCGCTAGCGAGCGCCTGAGTCAGATCCTGGCGTCGCAGAACAACGATGGCGGTTGGGGACCGGTGCGATTCGCGCCTTCCGAGCCGTTCGATACCGCGGTCGTGCTGCTGGCTCTCACAGGCATCACTGATACGGATCAAACGCGTGGCGCGCGGGATCGCGGGCGCAGGTTTCTCATCTCGTCGCAGCAGTCGTCGGGTGGATGGCTGGAGACCACTCGCCCGGCGGGCGCACAAAGTTACGCGCAGCATGTCTCCACTTCGGCTTGGGCTGCGCTGGCGTTATTGGCGACTGATCCGAAACGGTAGCGAAACCGTTTTGGTGGTGAGCTGCTGCGTGACCGGCCCGAAGGTGTCGACGTCGAAGGCGCGCCCGATACGATTACCGGCAAGATCCTCGAGCGAGGTGTCGATGCGGAGATAGTATTGTCCGGCCGTCCATGGTTCGTTGGGGACAAAGCTCCATTCGGTTTCATCGCGGCCGATGCTCACCGAACCAGGAAGAGTTCCGTCGGCTCCGGTGACTTGGAGGACACGCTGCAGCAGCGCGTAGTCCATGGGGCGCGCGAGATTGACGATCAGCGCATCCGACGTCTTAGCTTTGGGGGCATGCACGTTCCATTGCTTCGGATCGATGGGGGAGTGGTCCTCGGGGCCGACGCGGAAAGGCTTGCGAAATTCGGCCTGGAGCGGCTGGCTTTGGGCATCTAACCAATCGCGATCGATCAGCAACGTGTATTGTTTTCCGGATTCGAGCGCGGGTCCAATCTGTTCGCGAGGCATGACGCCGCGCTTGATGCGGCCGGGATCGAACAACACCGTGAGCCGGCGATTGCCCGGATCCCAGAGCTCTTCGCCGAGCTCGAGAAACGGAAGACTGATACGCGCACCGCTACTATCCAGCAGATGAATCCGCTGCCAAGCTTCACCTCTGCTCATTGCCTTCGAGAAGACCAGGTAAAACTTGAGCTGGTTGGCAGGCAGGATTTCAGAGGATGGATAGACGTGCTCGACGCGCGTTGTGGGCGTGGCCCGGGACTGTGGCGTTTCAAAGACGGTTTCGACTGCGTCAGGCCGGCTGGGCCGGAAAACGGCGCGATAACGGAAGCCGGGAGACAGCGGAAATCGGGGACGAAAGACCAGCGCCTGGTTCTCAATTGAGTAAGAGCCGAGCATGGGCGGAACATCTCCGGGGCCAGCGTACACGGCCAAGATCGATTGCCAACCTTCGGAGGGCGCGGCGGCGCTGGGAGTCCAGCCGACCACTTTGAAAACGCCGGCCTCCATGCGAATAGAAATGTTCTGCGCGGTTCCCGGCCATGAGAGAACGAGAACCAGCGCAATGATCTTGACGATCGTCAACGTCGTGTTGCTACGGCAGCGCGATGGTGC
>JBGPSX010000477.1:0-3227 GCA_041490325.1 Bryobacteraceae bacterium
CCGGTGGGGATGGCGTCGCCCAGGTTCATGGATCCGCCGCCCTCGCTCACGTAGTTGCGGTTCCAGGACGGAATCTCTATTTCCACGTCACCCTCAACGATGCACTGGCAGCCCAGCCGGGAGCGCAACGTTAGGCCAGCGGCCATATCCAGACGGTCGGCTTCGTCGTCGTCCATCTCAGAAAGGTTTTCCAATCCTTTGGTTACAATCACGTGGCAGGTGGTGCAAGCGCAATTTCCGCCGCACGCGTGCTCCAGGTGAATTCCGTTGTTCAGGAAAACGTCCAGGAGCGACCCGGGCTTGCCATGTTCTTGATAGGGAAGCTGTCCGGGCTCAAACTCCACCGTCTTTCCATCAATCGTTACCTTCGGCACGCTTCATTATATCGCCCCGCGTCCTGCATACTGGTTACTAGTGTTCCATCAACTTGAAAAGAAAATTTCGGCGCGCGTCGCCGAGCACGTGCAATCGCGCTATGGTCTTGAGAGCTCCGGCCAGCTCGAACAACCCAAGCAGCCCTCTTTCGGCGAGCTAGCGATCCCGGTGGCCTTCCACCTGGCGCGGCAATTGAAGCAGGCGCCCAAGACGATCGCGACTCAGATAGTGGCGGATCTGGGTGCCATCGAGGGCGTGTCCGCGCTCGAAGTGGCCGGCAATGGATACATCAACGTGCGGCTCGACCGAGGCTTTTATGCGTCCGGCGTTTTGCACGGACGGGTTGATTCAATTGATAAGAACCCGACTAAAGTAATTGTTGAGCATACCAACATTAACCCCAACAAAGCAGCGCATATAGGACATCTCAGGAACGCCGTTCTTGGCGATACGTTCGTGCGTATGCTGCGTGCCAACGGGCGCTCCGTCGAAGTGCAGAACTACATCGACAATACCGGCGTCCAGGTGGCCGACGTCGTGGTGGGCTTCCACTATCTCGAGAAGAAATCTGCCTCCGATGTTGAAAAGCTCCTGGCTGATCCAAGCGTGCGCTTCGACTACTATTGCTGGGATCTCTATGCTCGAACCTCGACGCATTTCAAGGATCATCCCGAGGATCTGAAGTGGCGGCACGATACGCTGCACGAGATCGAACATCGCACCGGCGATCTCGCGAGAGTGGCGTCGATCGTCGCGGATGCGATTGTCAATTGTCATCTCCGGACCATGGGACGGCTCGGCATCGACTACGATGTGTTGCCGCGCGAGAGCGAGATTCTGCAGCTCAAATTTTGGGAGACGGCATTCGAGCAGCTCAAGGAGCGCAAGGCGATCTTTTTCGAGACTGAAGGTAAGAACAAAGGCTGCTGGGTGATGCCGGCCAGCGCCTTCAAGGAGCAGAAGGAGCAGACCGAGGAAGACACGGACGACAGCAAAGTCATTGTGCGCTCCAACAACACGGTGACGTACGTTGGCAAGGACATCGCCTATCAGCTCTGGAAGTTCGGTCTGCTCGGGCGGGATTTTTTCTACCGTCCTTGGAAGCAGAACGGCAAGCATACGGTGTACGCATCGACGGCCGATCCGCAGCCGCCCGGAGGTCCTTCATTCGGCCGCGGCGGCTCGGTTTACAATGTCATCGATTCCCGACAGTCCTATCTACAGGACGTTGTCGTAGCAGGCTTGCGGGCGCTTGGTTATAACGATCAGGCCGATCACTCCATCCATTTTTCCTATGAGATGGTGGCGCTGTCGCCGCGCACCTGCGTCGAACTGGGGATCGAGCTATCGGATGAAGACAAAGAGCGGCCTTATGTCGAGGTTTCCGGACGCAAGGGCCTCGGCGTCAAGGCCGATGACCTAATCGACAAGTTGATCGAAAACGCTCTCGCAGAAGTGGACTCGCGTCACCCTGAAGCTCCACCCGAGGAGCGCCGCGAAGTGGCAACTCAAATCGCGATCGGCGCGCTGCGGTACTTCATGCTCAAGTACACCCGAAATTCCGTCATCGCGTTCGATTTTCAGGCAGCCTTGAGCTTCGAAGGCGAGACCGGGCCGTATGTACAATACACCGCCGTGCGGGCTCGCAATATCTTGCGCAAACTGGAAGAGCGCGGCGAGACGCTGCCGGATTTCGCCAGTGAGCTGGACGACGCCGCGCTGAAGCGCCAGCTTGAATCGGAAGACTTCTGGCAACTGCTGCTGATGGCGTCCAAAGCCGATTCCGCGATCGACCGCGCGGTGACTTCCGGCGAACCGGCGCATGTCGCCAAGTATGCATTTCAACTGGCGCAGGCTTTCAACAATTTCTATCACAGCTATCAGGTGCTCACCGAAGAGAATCGCGAACGGCGGACGTTTCTGTTGTGGATGACCGACTACTTCGGCGTCCAACTGGAGCGGACTTTGGGCGTACTGGGAATCGCTGTGCCAAAATATATGTGACGTTGCCCGCCGTAAGTCTATCTGTTCGGATTCCGCTATTTATCAGCCTGCTAGCCGTGTGGCTGGCCGTTTGCGCGCAGGCGCAGGTAAACATTCTCGCGTCAAACTATGATGACTCGCGGACCAACTCGAATCCGCGCGAGACCCGGCTCACGCCCGCCAACGTCAACAAAGACACCTTTGGCAAGATCGCGAGTTTTCCGGTGGACGGCCAGATCTACGCGCAGCCGCTGTATGTTTCCGGTGTTCAAATTCAGGGCGCGGGCGCGCGCGATGTGGTGTATGTCGCCACCATGCATAACAGCGTGTACGCGATCGATGCCGGCGCGCCACAGTCCACCACGCCGCTTTGGCAGGTGAATCTTGGCCCAACGGTACCCACCTCGGTGTTCGAGAAGTTCACGGAGATTCTGCCCGAGCTCGGAATACTCAGCACGCCCGTGATCGATCTCGACCGTCAGGCGCTCTATTGCGTCACCGACTCGCTCGAAAGTGGAAAGATCGTGTTTCGCGTCCACGCGCTTTCCCTCGCAGACGGGCATGAAATGTTCTTCGGGCCGACGGTCATCGCCGCGTCGGTACCCGGGCTCGCCGATGGCAAAGCGACAGTGGACTTCGACGCTTCACAGGTGATCCAGCGAGCCAGCCTCGCGCTCGCCAATGGCACGGTGTACATCGGCTTCGGCTCGCACCGTGACCTCGGCAATTGGTATGGCTGGCTGCTCGGCTATGATGCATCCGATCTGCGGCGTCTGGTCGCCAAGTTGAATGCCAATCCCAACGGCTACGGCGCTTCGATCTGGCAGTCGGGCCGGGCGCCTGCCGTGGACGCAAATGGAAACCTGTAC
>JBGPSX010000478.1:0-3224 GCA_041490325.1 Bryobacteraceae bacterium
AAATCGCTTTCTTTCGGTGCATCGCTGCCTGTGACGCGCTTGCCGATTGGATCCTCATTGGGCCAGTAGCGCGAAGCAGTGGCCTGATTGATGATGAGGACGCGGCGCGAATCGAGTTTGTCGCCGGCATCGAAGAATCGGCCTCGCAGCAGCGGAACGCCCATGGCCCGGAAGTAGTCCGGCGAAGCGGTGTGATAGCGCATGTGCGGCTGATTGTTGGGATCGGTGGGCTTTCCCTCGATCGAAAATCCTGTGTTCTCGTCGTAGCCGGTCCATGGAATATCGGTTCCAGCCCCTGCCGCCAATACTCCCGGCACGGCTTTCATCTTTTCCAATAGACGCTGGTAGAAATCTGCGATCATCTGGCCGTTGCGATAGTGGGGGCGCGGTAGAGAAAGCTCGGCGGTGAGAACATTCTCGGGACGAAAGCCTGGCTCGGACTTTTGTAGAACGAGGAAGCTTTTCAGCAGCAATCCGGCGCCGATGAGAAGCGCCGACGCCAGGGCTACTTCGGAAATGACCAATGCGCCGCGCAGGCGAAGCTGTCTTCGGCCGGTTGTCGCGCCTCGTCCGCTGTCGCGCAGGCCGCGATTCAGATCGATCGTGGAAGCTTCCAGCGCGGGGGCGAGTCCAAACAGAAGACCTGTCGCGAGCGCAATCACCGATGTAAACGCGAACGCGACGCCGTCCACGCCAATGGCATGCGCGCGCGGAAGATTCGCAGGTGCAAGCAACAACACTGCGCACACGCCCGCGATCGCGAGCAGCGCTCCCGCGGCGCCTCCGGCCAGCGCAAGGATTACGCTTTCGGTGAGAGCCTGACGAATCAATCGCAGCCGTCCCGCTCCGAGCGCCGCCCGTACCGCCATTTCGCGGCTCCGCGCCGAGGTTCGCGCCAGCATCAGATTGGCCGCGTTGACGCAGGCTATAAGAAGGACGAAGCCGGTCACGCCGGCCAGAACCAGCAGCATTTTTTCAGCGCGTCCCACGACATCGTTATATAGCGGCTCCACGTTGGCGCTCCAGTCGTTCTTGTATTCGCGGGCAAGTTGGCCTGCGACGATTTTCATGCCGGCCTGCGCCTGCTCGGCCGAGACGCCGGGCTTGGTGCGCGCAATCGCGTTGAGGAAGTGCGCTCCTCGCGACGGATTTCTGGGGCCGAACGTGAACGGCCACCAGGCATCCACGGTGGCGCCGTGCGCGGGCGAGCGGTAATCTCCGCCCACGTGCTGTAACGCCGCTGGCATCACGGCGATCACCAGGAAGGGCTGCTGATTGAGCGTGATGGTCCGGCCGACGATTCCAGGATCTGCTCCGAAGCGGCGCCGCCACACGCCGTCGCTCAGAACTACCACGTGCTCGTTGCCTGAGATTTCTTCTTTTTCGGTGAAGAGCTGCCCGAGCGCCGGCGCGAAGCCGAGCACGTGGAAATAGTCATGCGACACTTGCAGAGCCGACAGCCGTTCGGGACGATCCACCGCCGCTAGCTGCAAATCCGCTTGCGTGTAGACCGCTATCGACTCGAAAACGTGATTGCGCTTGCGGTAGTCGAGAAAATCCGCGGGCGAAACGGGGAACCTCGGATATGCCTTGCTGTGTTCGAAGATACGATAGAGTTGTTTCGCCTCTGGATACGGTAGCGGTTTTAGAAGAATGCCATTCATAACGCTGAAGATGGCGCTGTTGGCTCCGATGCCGACGGCTAGAGTGAGAATCGTCACGATGGCGAAGCCAGGGCTTTGACGCAAGCTGCGTAACGAATAGCGGACATCCTGAATAAATTCGTGCATGCTGGCGAGCTAGCCTCCTGGAGACAATACTGCGAATCTCAGGAAAGGTAACTGACGCACTCGAAACGACGCATGTTAGCATGGGTGGTTGTCAGGCTCCGGGCTTCGTGCAACGGTCGGCTGTGAACCCCGCCAGGTCCGGAAGGAAGCAACGGTAGCGGTTTAGCCCGTGTGCCGCGGATTACCCGGGGTCTGGCATATTCTCTCCACGCCTCCATGTATCTAGTCATCGCCAGGAAATACAGGCCCCAATCTTTTTCGGAACTGATAGGCCAGGAGCACGTTCGAACTACGCTCGAGAACGCGATCACGCAGAAACGGATTGCGCATGGCTATATATTTTCTGGCCAGCGCGGTACTGGAAAGACTACAGTCGCTCGCATCATGGCGCGCTGTCTGAATTGCATCCATGGGCCGACGGCTACACCCTGCGGCGTGTGTGCGAGTTGCCTCGAAGTTACGGCCGGTAATGCCGTGGACGTGATCGAGATCGACGCGGCGTCCAATCGTGGCATCAACGAAATGCGCGAATTGCGCGAAAGCATCCGTTACCGTCCGGCGCGCGACCGCTACAAAGTTTTCATCATCGACGAGGCGCACCAGATCACAAACGAAGCGTTTAACGCGCTGCTCAAGACATTGGAAGAGCCGCCCGAGTGGGTGGTGTTCGTGTTGTGCACCACCGAATCGCACAAGATCCCGACCACCATCGCATCGCGCTGCCAGCAGTTCAGCTTCCGGTCAGTGGACTTTGAAGAGATCGTGAAGCGCATGCAAGAAATCTGCGCTAAAGAAGGAATTGAAGCCGATCCCGAGGTGTTGAGCGTGCTGGCGCAGGCAGGGGAGGGCAGCGTACGCGATTCGTTTTCCGCGCTCGACCAGGCCATTGCCTGCTGCGGTTTGAAACTGAGCGCTACCGAGGTGCGGGGGCTGTTGGGGATGTTCTCGCTCGATTCTCTCGGGCAGGTGACGGAGGCGCTGGCCGCGCAGGATTCCCGCCGGATGCTCGACCTGGTGATGGAACTCGAGCGCAATGGCCGCAATCTTCAACATTTCTGCCGCGAACTGGCGCGTTACTTCCGTAACCTGCTGGTGGTGAAAGTAGCCGGAGTGAACACGCGGCTGATCGCGGCATCTCCCCAGGAGCAGGAACGTCTGGCGCAGATCGCCGCCGGTTTTTCGGAAGAGGACCTGACGCGTTATCTGCAGCTCACACTCGACCTGTTCAAAGATCTGCAGACGTCATTGCAGCCGCGGTTGCATCTCGAAATCGGGCTGCTGCGTCTGGTTCAAGCCGGGAAGCTGCTCGCGATCGAAGAAGCGTTGGCGGGCTTGGGCGGCGCGGGTAGCCCATCGCCGGCGAAATCCTCGCCACCTAAGAAGACGCCGCCGCCGGCGACCAGCCTTCCACCACCGACCACCGGTCACGCGAGT
>JBGPSX010000479.1:0-3217 GCA_041490325.1 Bryobacteraceae bacterium
CGCCCGAGCGCTGAGCGGTGCCGATTAGATGAACTTTTCGGAAGCATTCATTCGCCGGCCCATCGCCACCAGCTTGATGATGGCGGCCATAGCGCTGTTCGGACTCGTGGCATACCGCGCGCTGCCAGTCAGCGATCTTCCCAACGTGGACTTCCCTACCCTGCTGGTTACCGCGAGCCTTCCTGGTGCAAGTCCGGAGACGATGGCGTCGGCAGTCGCGACTCCGCTCGAGAATCAATTCTCGATGATCGCGGGTCTGGACTCGATGACCTCCACCAACTCGCTGGGCTCGACGCAGATCACGCTCGAGTTTGCGCTCAGTAAGAGCCTGGATGGCGCAGCGGTGGATGTGCAAGCTGCAATTACGCAAGCCGCGCGCCTGCTGCCGCAAGGCATGCCCACGCCTCCGACGTTTACCAAGGTGAATCCAGCCGATCAGCCGATTCTTTATCTGGCTATCACCTCGAAGACGCTTCCGCTGTGGACTCTGGACGAGTACGCCGAGACTCGCATCGCGCAGCGGATCTCGATGATCAGCGGCGTGGCGCAAGTGCAGGTGCTGGGTGCGCAGAAATATTCCGTGCATGTGCAGGTGGACCCGCACCTGCTGGCATCGCGCCAAATCGGCATCAATGAGGTGGAAACTGCCCTGAAGGGTTGGAACGTGAACCTTCCGACCGGCAGCATTATCGGGCCGCAGCGCGCGTTCACGCTGCAGGCTACTGGACAATTGATGACGGCCGCGCAGTATCGCCCGCTGATTGTGGCATATCGCAAAGGGTCGCCGGTACGTTTGGAACAACTCGGCGATGTGATCGATGCCGTGGAGGACGATAAAACGGCTTCCTGGTTTTATACAAAAGAAGGCAGCCAGCGTTCCATCATCCTCGGAATCCAACGCCAGCCGGGCACCAACACGATTGAAGTCACCGACGGCGTGAAGAATCTGCTTCCGCTGTTTCGCGCCGAGATCCCGGCGTCGGTGAACATGGACATTCTGTACGACCGCTCCGACACCATCCGCGAATCGTACCGGGACGTTCAATTCACCATGCTGCTGACGCTCGGCCTGGTGGTGATGGTGATCTTCCTCTTCCTGCGGAACCTCTCGGCAACCGTGATCCCGAGCCTGGCGCTGCCCTTCTCCATCATCGGAACCTTCGCCATCATGTACCTGCTGCACTACAGCTTGGACAACCTCTCGATGATGGCGTTGATTCTGTCCATCGGCTTCGTGGTGGACGATGCCATCGTGATGCTTGAGAATATTTTCCGGCACATGGAGATGGGCGAAAATCCCCTGGTGGCGGCGCTTACAGGCTCAAAAGAGATCGGATTCACCATCGTATCGATGACGCTGTCGCTGGCCGCGGTTTTCATTCCGGTGCTCTTCATGGGCGGCATTTTGGGCCGCCTGTTCCGCGAATTCTCCGTCACCATCTGCGTCGCGATTCTCATCTCCGGCGTGGTGTCGGTCACGTTGACGCCCATGCTCTGCAGCCGCTTCCTGCATGCGCCGGAGCGCCACAAGCGCTCCTGGTTTTATCGCGTAACAGAACGATACCTCGACGCCATGCTGCGCGCCTACGACTGGTCCCTACAGATCGTACTGCGGCATCGGGCCATGACGATGTTCGCATCCCTGCTGGTGCTCGCCGCCACGTTGTGGATGTTCGTCAAGATTCCTAAGGGCTTTATCCCGGAGCAGGACACCGATCAGATTTATGCCGTGACCGAAGCCGCGCAAGGCACCTCGTTTTACCAGATGGTGGAGTACCAGAAGGCCATCGCGGACGTATTTCGGAACCATAAGGATGTGGTGGGCCTGATGTCCACCATCGGCGGCGCATCGGCTTCCACGCTGGGCGGCCCCAACTACGGCGAGATCGTGGTGCATCTCAAGCCTCGCGATGAGCGGACTGAGCTAGTGAACCAGATCATCGAGGATCTGCGTCCGAAGCTGGCAGGTTTTCCCGGCATGCGCGTGTATCTGCAAAATCCACCGACCATCCGAATCGGCGGGCAAGTCACCAAGAGTCTGTACCAATTCTCGATGCAATCGCCCGACAAGAAGGAATTGTATTCGGGAGCGCAGCGGCTACAGAAAGAGATCGAGAAGATGCCTGATGTTCAGGATGTGACCAGCGACCTGGCGATCCTGAGCCCGCAGGTCAATGTCACCATCGATCGCGACAAAGCGGCGGCCGTGCAGGTGACCGCCGACTCGATTGAGAATGCGTTCTACGACGCATTCGGGCCGCGCTGGGTCTCCACCATTTACGCCGCCATCAACGAATACAAGGTGCTTCTGGAATTGAAGCCGGAGTATCAATCCGATCCACGTTCTTTGTCTTTGCTGTACTTCAAGTCCGCCGGTGGATTGCTGATACCGCTCGACACACTCGCGAAACTGCACCAGGATATCGGCCCTCAAACCATCAATCACTATGGACAGTTGAACGCCGTGACGATTTCATTCAACTTGAAGCCTGGCGCCTCGCTGGGAGAAGTTGTTTCGCAGGTCCAAAAGCTTTCGAGCCGGGTGCTGCCTGCCACTGTCAGTACGAACTTCCAGGGCGCCGCGAAGGCTTTCCAGAATTCGCTCGGCAATTTGTGGATACTGCTGATCGTCGCGATCCTGGTGGTTTATATCGTGCTCGGCATTCTGTACGAGAGCTACATCCACCCCATCACGATTCTTTCGGGACTGCCCTCGGCGGGATTTGGCGCGCTGATGACGCTGTACCTGTTCCACATGGATCTGAATATCTACGCCTTCGTCGGCCTGATCATGCTGATCGGCATCGTGGAAAAGAACGCCATCATGCAGATCGACTTCGCGCTGGAGGCCGAGCGCAACCAGGGCTTTGCGCCGCTGAAAGCGATCTATGAAGGTTGCCTGATCCGATTCCGGCCGATCATGATGACGACCATGGCCGCGCTATTGGGAGCCGTACCCATCGCGCTCGGTTATGGAGCCGGTGGCGAAGCGCGGCAGCCGCTGGGGTTGGTCGTGGTGGGCGGATTGCTCTTTTCGCAGCTTGTCACCCTGTATCTGACGCCGGTGTTCTACACTTACATGGCGGCAATTTTGGAAAGGGTCCAACGCCGCAAGAAGAGAGTGAAGGAACCGGAGCCCGAGCCGACTGTGGCTTGATGTCCGAACCACCGCTCCCTTTGGTCACGGCTCGGCTAGGGGTATTGAAGTTACCCACTA
>JBGPSX010000480.1:0-3216 GCA_041490325.1 Bryobacteraceae bacterium
CGCAGCGCGATGATCGATGCAATCTGAATCGGCTGGAAGATGCCGTAATCGAGATAGCTTTTAATTCGCGCCAGCGCGGCGATTAACTTGCGGTTGCCGAGACAGAATCCGACGCGCCAGCCCGCCATGTTGAAACTCTTCGACATGGAATAAATCTCGATGGCGATGTCCTTGGCGCCCTCCACCTGCAGAATGCTCGGAGCGCGGTAGCCGTCGAAGCAGATGTCGGCATAGGCGAAATCGTGAACGATTGTGGTTCCGTGCCGCGCGGCCAAACCAACAATGTCGCGGAAGAATTGCAGATCCACGCACTGCGTCGTAGGATTGTGCGGAAACGATATGAGAATCATCTTCGGCTTCCGCGTTGATGTCCGGTAAAGATTCTCGAGCCCGTTCAGAAACGTTGCAGGATCTGGCATCGGCAACATGCAAGCGTGGCCCTCCGCCATGATCACGCCGTACTGGTGAATGGGATAGGCGGGATTCGGCGAGACGACAGCATCATCCGGACCGATCACTGCGAACAGCAAGTGAGCCAGCGCGTCTTTGGCGCCGATGGTGACAATGGCCTCGACCTCGGGATCCAGCTCCACCCCATAATTCGCCTGATAGTGCTTGGTCATTTCGAGGCGCAATTGAGGGATTCCGCGCGACATCGAATAGCGGTGATTGCGCGGGTTCTGGACCGCCTCAATTAGCTTCTTAACCACCAACTCGGGCGTCGCGCCGTCGGGATTCCCCATGCCGAGATCCACGACATCCTGCTGCGCCGCGCGTGCCTTGGCCTTCATTTCGTTGAGGACGGCAAACACGTAGGGCGGCAATTTGCCGATGCGGTAGAACTCGTCTGTGACCGAAGCCATACTCTATTGTAGAAGTATGCTTACGGATTTGGTTCAGATCCGCCGCCTGGAAACCCAGAAGCGGACCGAGAACCAGCGATTTCGCCTCTACCTCAAGCGCCACGATTATTCGGACCGGCGGCTGCGCCGATTGGGGGAAGAGATCGAGGAACAAATCGATTGCAAACAATGCGCGAACTGCTGCCGCGAAACGGAGGTCGAAATCTCCGATCGCGACATTGAAAAGCTGTCCAAGTTTATCGGCGTCACAATCAATGAATTCCGGCGTGATTACACCGCGCGCGACGAATCGAATGAGGTGATCCTGAAACGCACCGAATCCGGATGCGTTTTCCTTCAAGACAATCTCTGCAGCGTTTATGAAGGCCGGCCGCGAAACTGCGCGAACTTTCCGCACCTGGTTCGCGGCGAGGGTTCCATCGCCAGCCGCATGTGGCAGTTCCTCGATCGCGCCGGCTACTGTCCCATCGTCTACAACTGGATGGAAACGGTCAAGAAAGAAGTTGGGTTCAAAACGCGATGAAACTTGAGGAGCTCACCGATCGGCTGGAGGAGTTCGATCTGCTGCTCGATACCGATCCGAAGTTTCCAAGCATCACCGGCCTGGTGGTCGGGGACGACGTGCATGGATCCTGGTGGGCGCACCCGCGGGCTCATGAAATGTATGGACTCGCTTGCGCGTTGCGTGCTCGTCCCGACGTTCTGGTGGTGAAGTTAATTTCGCGCAAGGTCACCCTGGTTCGCAGGGCGCTCTGGCCGGCAGTCTATGCGATCGGCTTGGCGCGCGAGCCTTGGCAACTTCGTAATCTTTCGAAGGAGGCTGTCGCGCTTTTGAAGAAGGTGGACCGGGCCGGGGAGATTTCGGCGAGCGGAGATCCGGTGCGGGACCTGGAGAACCGGCTGCTGGTTCAAGCCGAGAGTGTTCACACCGAGCGTGGTTTTCACATGAAGCAGGTTAGAAGTTGGCAGGCGTGGGCGAAGTCGGCAAAGTTGGGCAAGGTGAAGCTGAGCCCCGCCGAGGCCAAAGTGCAGCTCGAATCGGTGGTCGAGCGAATCAACAAGAAATTTCACGCCGCCGGGAAGCTACCGTGGCAAGTCGGCCGCGCGCGCAAGCTATCATAAGATTATGCGGCGACTGATCCTGACTTTGGCGCTCGTTTTTCCGCTCATCGGAGCGGAGATGACAACTCTCACCATTCAGGTGAAGAACAAGGCGGGTAAGCCGGTGGAGCGGGCTTCGGTGATCGTCCGGTTCGTCAAGGGACATTCCGTGGTGAAGCTCGGGAAGAAGATCCGAACATCTTGGGAACTGCGCACGAATCAGGAAGGTATCGCCAAGATTCCGCCCATTCCGCAGGGGACGATTCTGGTTCAAGTCATCGCGTCGAATTACCAGACTTTCGGCGACAACTTTGAAGTGGACGAACCCACCAAGACGTTAGAAATCACGTTGAACCCGCCACAGAAACAATACACCGCGCATTAGAACCGCTCCCTTTGGTCACGGCTCGGCTAGCGCGGTGACTACATCAAGTATTTACAGAACTGCGGCTATGGCGTCGATTTCTACGCTTACGTCGCGTGGTAGGCGGGCTGCTTGGACTGTGGATCTTGCGGGTGGGTTTTCCACGAAAAACTTCGCGTAGATCTCGTTCATCTTTGGAAAATCGGCCATGTCTTTCAGGTACACCGTGGTCTTGAGGACCGAGGCTAGCGATGCGCCGCTTGCTTCCAGGACTGCTTGGATGTTCCGTAGAACGCGGTCTGTCTGAATTGCGATGTCGCCTTCTACTAATTGATTCGTGGCGGGATCCTGCGGGATTTGACCGCTCAGGTATGCTACGCCGTTGTACACGACCGCTTGTGAATAGGGGCCGATCGCCTTCGGCGCGGCGTCTGTCGAAAATGTTTGTCTCATATCTTTAGGGTTCCTACCAGCTCCTTTACGTTGTCCACTTTCTCTTTTTGTAAGTACTCGTTCAGCTCGCTCGCAATACGGGCGGGCGCTCCTGGATCCCAGAAACTTGCTGTGCCTACTTGGACCGCTGAGGCTCCGGCGACGAGAAATTCGGCGGCATCTTCGCCGCTGCGAATCCCTCCTAGGCCGATTACTGGAATCTTCACTGCTTGCGCGGCTTCGTACACTAGCCTCAATGCTATGGGCTTGATGGCTGGGCCTGAGAGTCCGCCGAAACCTGCGCCTATGCGGGGTTTTCTTGAGCGCGCATCGATCGCTAGCGATACGAAGGTGTTTACCAGGCTGATCGCATCCGCGCCTGATTGTTCGGCGGCCTGCGCCAGTGGTTCGATGCGGGCTACGTTCGGCGATAGTTTCACGATCAACGGCCGGCGC
>JBGPSX010000481.1:0-3210 GCA_041490325.1 Bryobacteraceae bacterium
ATCGTGCTGCGAGTCCAGGGCGATCCGCGTGCGATGGCAGGCGCTATGCGAAAGCGCATCCACGATATCGCGCCGGACCAGCCGGTAACGGACGTTGCGACGATGCAGACTCTGGTAGTGGATTCCGCCGTCGAATCTCGATTCCACACTTTTCTGCTCGAGATTTTCGCGGGGTTGGCGCTGGGGCTGGCGGTGAGTGGGATCTTCGCGGTGGTTTCCTACACTGTGACGCAGCGGTCACGAGAAATCGGAATTCGCGGCGCACTGGGCGCAACATCGCGCGACGTCACGTTGTATGTGCTGGGAATCGCGATGCGGCCGGTAGCAGTCGGAGCATGCGTTGGCGTTGCGGGAGGCCTTGCGGTGACGCGAGTTCTGCAATCGGAGCTGTTCGAAACGGCGCCCACCGATCCGGTGGTCTTCGCGAGCGTGTTGGGGATCCTGATTGCGACGGCCGTGGTGGCATCGGCGCTCCCGGCATGGCGCGCAACGCGCATCGATCCGGCCACGGTTCTGCGCTCGGAGTAGAGCGGCCCTTGATCAAGCGCCTTCACATTTTTCTCGGGCTGCTCACATTCACGCACTTCATCGTCTATGGAATTGCCGGCCTAACTGCGAGTGCACGGCCCGGGCTTGAGCGCCCGAAGCAAGCACGGTCGACACGTTACGTGGTGTTCTCCGCACCGGAAAATCAAACGGACAAGCAGGTTGCCGACCTGATCTACAACCAACTCAAGCTTCCATTCACGCGCCCCATGCCGGACTGGTATCTTCGACGCACCCCCGAAAACGACTTACTGCTCGATTTCTGGAACATCAATGGGATCTTCCGTGTGACGGTGCTCGAAAAGGAACAGCGCCTTCGGATTGACGAGATCCGCAACAGCGCGTGGCTTTTTCTCGAAGACATGCACGCCACTACGCGAGGCGACGCGGGGAACTTAGCGCTGCTGCGTCTGTGGGGCTACTACAACGAGTTTGCCATGTGGTCTCTGATCGCGATGGCGCTCTCCGGCGGGTATCTCTGGCTGTCATCCCGGCCGCGACTCCGATGGGCGCAAGCGTGTTTGGTTGCGAGCAGCGCGCTTTCGGCGCTGATCTACATGCTGGTGCGATGATGTACCGGCTGCTTCGCACCACCCATCTCGCGCTGGCGTCGCTGTCGTTGCCGTTTCTGCTGCTATACGGCTTGAGTTCGATTCAGATGACGCACAGCACGTGGTTCAGTCGCGCACCTAAGATAACCGAAACACATGTGAGCGCTTCGGCGGGGCGCAACAATGCGCGTCTGCTGGCGCGCGAGCTTATGGATCGAGAGGGCTTGCGAGGCGATATCCAGCAGATCAGTGAAACGCCGATTGACTACAAGCTTCGGATCGCGAGACCCGGCACTGTGTACGAGATCGACTACGTCCGGGCGACTGGTGAGACGGCCATCCGCACCAGCACCGCGAATTTCATGGGCCTAATGAACCGCCTGCATCACGCCGCCGGATTCTGGCACGACTACAGACTGATCAACGTCTGGAGCGCGGTCGTAGTATTCGTGTCGATCGCGATCATCCTGTTGGGCGTTTCCGGCGTCTGGATGTGGTTCGCGCGCGGTAAAGACCGGGTCGTGGGCATGGTTCTGCTCGCACTGAATCTTGGTATCAGCCTCACGTTGTTATTTTTGATTCGATTCCCGCAGTGAGCTATTTCCAATCGGCGGTGAAGATGTTGAACTCGTAGCGCTGCTTCGCATCCTTGTCCGAGGCGAAGACCAGCTTCTTGCCGTCCGGTGAAAATTCTGGAAACGAAGTGAAGCCGCCAAAGTCGGTCACTCGCTGGAGATCGCTGCCGTCCACGTTCACGATGTATAGCTCGAACTTGCGGCCATCGCAATCGTGGCTGTTCGAAGAAAACAGGATTTTCTGGCCATCGGGCGTAAACGTGGGCGCGAAGCTGGCGCAGCCGAAATTGGTGATCTGTTTTACGCCTCTGCCTTCCGCGTCCGCCAGGAACAGTTCCATCTTCATGGGCGACGTCAGATTCTCGGAGAGCAACATACGGTACCGCTGTGTTGATTCGGGAGAGATCGGGTGATTCGCCCGCCAGACCAGCTTCGTGCCGTCGCGCGAAAATACGGCGCCGCCATCGTAACCATCGGTCCTGGTGATCTGCTTTTTGCCGGACCCGTCCAGGTTCATGGTCCACAAATCCAGATCTCCGGACTGCATGGACGTGTACACAGTCTTGCCGGTCTTAAAATTCACCGTGGCTTCGGCATCGTAGCCTTTCGCGGCCGCCAGCTTCTTGGTGATCTTGCCATCCAGCGTCGCGGTGTAAATGTCGTAAGTGGGATAGACGGCCCAGACATAGCCCTTGCTGCGATCGGCCGAGGCCGGACACGCGTCGCCACCCTCGTGAGTGGACGCATAGAGGATGTGCTCATTGTCCGGAAGAAAATATCCGCACGTGGTTCGGCCTTTTCCGGTCGAGACCATGCGTTGATCCGATCCGTCGGCGTTCATCACGAAGATCTGATCGCACTCTAGCTTGTCGCGCGTGGACTGGAAGATCAGCTTCTTTCCATCCGGCGACCAATAGGATTCGGCGTTTTGCCCACCGAACGTCAGTTGTTTGATGTTGTCGAGATGCCCCGCCGTTTGCGCCAGCAAGCCCCCGGCCGCGAGAATAGAGAGAATCAATCTGTGCAAACGTTTATCTTATCGCAAGCGCTGCTTTGGTCCATGGCAAGCGTCCTGAGCGCGGCGCAGCCCGAGTTTCGATCCCATACCCTTGCTACCGATCTTCGGGGCGGCTATCAGGTTGTGCCTTGCGATGTGAATCACGATGGCAGGATCGACCTGATCGCGCTCGCGAGCGGAATGACCGATCTGGTGTGGTTCGAGAATCCTACGTGGGAGCGGCACGTTATCGCGAGCAACCTTCGCGGCATGATCAATCTCGCGGCTTGGGACACCGATGGCGATGGGATTCCTGAAATCGTGTTGGCTAGTCAATTTTCGATGCGCGCCAAAGATAGCATCGGGATCGTGTCAGTGCTCAAGCACAATGGCGATCCGCGCCAGCCGTGGACCGTCACTGAAATCGACCGCCTGCCAACGTCGCACCGGCTGCGCTGGGCCGATATCGATGGCAGCGGCAAGAAAGTTTTGGTCAATGCGACGCTCACGGGCGCCAAGGCCGAGGCTCCCGATTATCGCG
>JBGPSX010000482.1:0-3191 GCA_041490325.1 Bryobacteraceae bacterium
ACTCCGCTGGCTGACGCGCAGCTCGTTTGAAGCCGTCCTGACCGGCCAGCAGCTTGTATTTCGCGCGCTCCAGATCCTGGGCGTTTATCTGTTGGCCTTGTCGACGCCGATGGCGCGCCGAATGGCGTTGCTCGTGGCTGCTCTTTTCACGCTGGGCGCAACCATCGCCGGTCCCGCCGTGCTGACTTTCGAGTACGAGCCAGTGCCGCGTGGTTTCGCGATCGCGCTGGTTTTTCTCGCGATCGGGCTTGCGGCACAGGAGCATCTGCTGGCGGCGGATATCGCGGCGGCGCTGGCTTTCCTGTATCATCCGCCAACTGTTGCGCCGTTCTGGGCGCTCTATCTGGCGCTGACTTTGCGCCGCCGCGATTTCCGCGACTTATGGCCTTTAGCAATCGGGATCGCGCTGCTGGTGGGTTCATCTTTCGTGCAGCCGGGCGGAACGAACGCACAGGTGTTCTTATCGCGCGTGAGTCCGGAATTGGAAAAGCTGCAGCGGATGCGCGCTTCGTACAATTGGGTGTCCACGTGGCCGGCGCGATTCCTATGGCATTACGCGTTTCTGTGGTCGATCTCGCTGGTCGCATTTTGGAGGATTCGTCCCAAGGGCGGGCGCTTGTTTCTGCTCGGCCTTCCGTTGCTTGGAATATTGAGCGTGCCAGTCTCGTACTTGCTGCTGGAGAAGCTGAAGTGGATGCTGATACCGCAGTTTCAGCCAGCGCGGGCGGTCCTGTTTGTGACTGCGTTCGCAGTGATCCTGGGAGCAATCGCGGGCGTTCGAGCGGCCCAGAGTGCGCGCTGGATTGAATCCACGCTCTGGTTCGGCCTGGACTTCGCCGTCCCAATGGCGATGCCAGTTTTTTCGATTACCACCGAGCGATTGCTGCTGGCGGCGGCGCTGGCAGGCGCGCTGACCGGCGTCATTTATCTGCAACGCTTTCGGTGGTCGCCGCCCTTGCTGGCGGGATTCGCGGCCGTTCCGTTCTTCCTCGTGCCCGCAGTTGGACACGTCCGCAATTATCCGGATTTCAATCGGCCGGCCATCGAGAAGCTGGCTGACTTTGCCCGCTCGAACACTCCAAAGGATGCCGTGTTCCTGTTCGCCGATGCCAGCCAGAGCCCAACCCCGAGCATCTTCCGCGCGCTAGCATGCCGCGCTGTCTATGTCGACTGGAAGGCCGGCGGCCAGGCCAATTACAACGAGCGAATCGCGATGGAATGGTGGCAACGCTGGCAGGAAACGAATGAGCTGCGATTCGATCCGTCAGCAGTCGAGCGCGTTGCCGGAATTGATTATCTGGTACTTTCCGCCCGAAATCATCTCGACGGCCGCCAACCTGCTTATGCCGACGATCATTTCAACCTGTATCGCCTTGACTGAGCGTCAGACGATGGCTTCGTTTTGCGCATCCCATCGCACCGTGCGTCCTTGCCGGTAGCTTTCCACCGACATGCGGCAGGCGATCGAGACGCGGTATCCGAGATCGAAGGGGCAGGTTGGTTCTTTGCCGGTGCGAATGCAATCGACGAAGTTCTGCATGTGCGCGTTCGGCGGATGCATGGTCTTGCCGGCCAGCTCGACGCCGTCCGGGCGATTCACTTTTTGCGGGACATAGCGCACCAACTGGCCCTTTAAGATGGTCCCATCGGTGCCGAGGATGTCCTCGGTGGAACCGAGCTGGTTGTTGCCGAATCCGGAATCCCAACTGATGAGCATCTCTTCAGGCTGCTCAATCGTGACATTCATCGTATCGGGAACTTCGCGGCCGTCCTTCCACAAATAAATGCCGCCGGTCATCGTGACCGCTTTCGGAATTTGAAGATTCAGCGCCTTGTACCAGAACGCCAGTTGATGGCACATGTTCTCGTAAACATTGCCGCCGGAATAATCCCAGAAAAATCGCCAGTTGATATAACGGTTGGCGTCGAACTCGTACTTGGCTGCTTCCCCCTGGAATGAATTCCAAAGAATGTTCTCAGGGTTCATGTCCGGATACACCGGCCGCGACCATTGTGGTTTTCCGTGCGGCGTGTTGCGGTACATGTGCATGTGCGCCGCAGTGATCTTGCCGACGTGACCGGTGGCGAGGAAGCTCAGCGCATCGGGCATCTGACCCGAGGAGCAGGACTGGTGACCGATTTGCACCGTCTGCCTGGGGGCTTTGCGGTGCGCGGCGCGCATGCGCTTGGCATGCTCAACGGTGAACGCCATAGTCTTCTCTTGATAAACGTGCTTGCCGGCGTCGAGCGAAGCGACGAAATGCTCGCAGTGAAGGTGCTGAGGCGTGGCGATAATGACTGCATCGATGCTGCTGTCGTCGAGCAAGCGCCGATGATCGAGATAAGTGGCAGCGCCCGGAACAAGCGCCTTCGCATCCGCGAGTCGCTTGGTGTAGACATCCGCGAAGCTGGCCACTTCGACGTTGGGGCATTTCAAAGCCCAGTGGACCAGTTCCGTGCCTCGCGCCCCGGCGCCGATAATGCCTATGCGGACGCGATCGTTCGCGCCGAGAACGCCTCTGGGTGACGCGAGTGTGGTGGCGATGCCGCTCGCCATTGTGCCGATAAACTTGCGTCTCGAATCCATCGAATTGCCTACCGCAGGAGCCCTTTCAATATACCAACTAGCGCAAATAGAACAGGCTCAAGCGCGGCAACCCGGCGGATTCCAGCAATTGCCGCTCCAGGTACTGCTTTTCGAGCATGGTGAGCTGTTCAGCGGTCATTTTGCCTCGATACGGACGAAGTTGGATGTCTAATTCCCGGCGCGCGCGCAGCATTTCCTCATCGGTCTGACGCGATCGGGCAATCGCGATCATCTTGTCTTCCAGCGCCGTCAGTCGCCGTTCCAAGTCTTCCAAGTCTTGATACATTTCGGACGCCTGCGCGGCGAGCCGCTCCACGCTGGCCCCAATCTCTTCGTATCCTGCGCGTTGACCGACCTCCGTCGCGTTGGACTGAAGATAGCGCTGCAAATCCTCAAGACTGAACGGCGCGGCGTCTTCTTTTCGCGACTTTGCAGGCTGCGCCACGCCCGCCATTGTCTGCGCCTCGGAGAGAACCGCCTGCGAACAGTAGGCGACCGAATTGACCATTTGGATGCGGCTCTTCTTGCTGCGCCACTTTTCAAACGCCGCATCGATTCCGCGCAACACCGCTTCTAACGGAACACCCGCATTCTTCCAGGCCTC
>JBGPSX010000483.1:0-3189 GCA_041490325.1 Bryobacteraceae bacterium
CCGGAGCAAGTGGCTGGTGGACCGGTGACGACAGCGACTGATATTTACTCGTTAGGCGCGGTGCTCTATAAGATCCTGACCGGTGCATCTCCACACCAGTTTGAAGGCGATTCAGTGGAGGCGATTGTGTTGGCGGTCTCCGCCGGTAGGATTGCGCCGCCGTCCAAGTTGGCGCCGGGTTTGAAGGGTGATCTCGAAATGATTGTCATGAAGGCGCTGCGCAAGGAGCCGCAGGAGCGCTACGCCACGATAGAACAGCTTTCCGAGGATCTCGAGAGTTATCTCCAATCGGGACCTATTCGCGCGCGCAAGGGCGATGCCTGGTATCGAACGCGAAAGTTTCTGCGCCGGTACTGGCTGCCGGTCGCAGCGGCGTCGCTCGCCATGGCCGGTCTTGCTACTGGCTTAGGGCTGGCGAACCGCGAACGCGCCATAGCGCAGCGTCGTTTTATGGAAGTGCGCCAACTCGCGAGCAAGTTATTTGACATCGACGCCGAGGCCCGTAAGATCCCAGGCAGTGTCAAGACCCGGCAGTTGATTGTGGATACGGCGCTGGAGTATCTGCAACGGTTATCCGCCGATGTTCACGATGATTCGGAGCTTGCTCTGGAAGTCGGCAATGCCTATCTGCGCGTTGCGCGCGTGCAAGGTGTTCCGAGCACCGGCAATCTTGGCCAGATGGATCAGGCCGCGCACAGCCTTCAATTCGCGGAGGGTTTCATCCAGTCCGTGCTCGCGTCTCAGCCGTCGAATCGAACGGCGATCCTGCGGTCGGCGCAGATCGCGCACGATCGGATGGTTTTGGCCCGATTTAACGGCCGCGATGAGGAAGCACTGGCGTTGGCGCGGAAAACGGAGGAGTGGCTGGAGAAATTTCATCCGGGAAAGGGTGATCAGTCCGAAGCAAACACCATCCTCAGCTTTTATTCAAACATTGCTGACCAACAACTGCTCGGCGGGCGGCTCGACGACGCTCTTCGCCTTTCTCGCCGCGGCAGCGGCCTGGCCCGGTTATTTGATCGACCGGCGAATCTAGGTAGCCTGCTTTGGGCCTCTGCGTTTGTCTATCGGCTCCGGGGCGATCTCGACCAAGCACTCAGTCAGATTCGCGAGTCGGTGAAAGTCCTGGAACCTGGACCCGGGAATGCCGAGCAGGGCCGCGCTATGAATTTCGCGTTGGCGCTCATCTACGAAAGCAGGATACTGGCTGACGAAAACGGCATCAACCTGGCCCGGCCCGAAGAAGCTCTGGCGTCGCTGGAACGCGCCTTCAGCATTGCAGATAGTTTTGTCCATCGGGGTCCGGACGATCAACATCCGAGAGCTCGTCTGGCTATGGCCGGTCTTGGGATGGCTGAAATCCTGCGGCACTCGGATGCCCGCCGCGCTTTGGAGATTTACGACCACGTACTTCACCATTTGGCGGAAATCAGGGATAATTCGGCCTTTCGTCGATATGGAGTGAGCGCGCTGGCTGGCTCAATCTATCCGCTGCGGCGCCTTGGACGAACTGCCGAGGCCCGGCAGCGGCTGGATGCCGCATTCGAACGCTTGCGTCAGCTCAAAGTCTATCCCGCGGAGAAAATCAAGCCGGGCTCGGAACCGGATGAGGCGCTCTGCGCCCTCGCGGACTACGAAGCGGGCAATGGTAACATCCCCAAGGCCATCGGGATCTATGAGGAGCTACTCGAGAAGATCCAGGCAGCGAAGCTGAACCCGGAAACCAACCTATTAGATGCCGTCGACATGTCGCGCGTCTACTCGGCGCTGGTTGACCTTCATCGTCGTGCCCGTCAACCTGACGCTGCGGCCGTTCTGGAAGCGCGTCGGCTGGAGTTGTGGCGGCATTGGGACGCCAGGCTTCCGCATAACAACTTCGTCCGTCGTAAACTTGACGCGGCGAGCCAGCAGGTTCAATAACACTTCGACTTCCAACTGCGTTTGCGACGCAGGCGCATATTTCATCGCTAAACTTTACCGCGCGATTACGCAAGTATAAAGACGGAGTGCGAACTTAGATACTAATTCCGGGGGTGTTCGCCCAGCGCCGAAGTTAAAAACCCGCTAGCATCCTGGACGCTCTCGCCTGTAAAAAGGAAGTTATGATGACGAAGCTGCTGCAGACCACAGCACGATATTTTCCTGCGCAATTGAGCGACTTGATCGAATTTAGTACGGGGTTTCTACAAGTGCGGGATGCCGGGGAAACCCGAGGTATAACGGTGTTTAGTTTCGGCGGAGTATTACTCCGAACTTCACGAAGTTCTTGAATGCTGCCGTTGCGCTGGTTTACAATGAACTGAAAACCCGGCGAGCCTAATTCTTCGCGTAATTGAAAGGCACAATTCCTCAAGACCGCAACACTGTCGCATGAACCTTGTCTCAAGCTCAACGCTAGCCGGCGCATTCTAGGCCGGCGGTCAATATTCTAATTTCGCCAGTATGACGGTGGCGAATCCAGTCGTTCTAATCCCGTGTGCTCGCTCCCAGCGAACCCCGGCCATTTACGAGGGTGAGAAAAGCGATGACGAAATGAGAATTCGAGTTGAGGAACTCTTCCATCAAGTGGCTGATCTGTCCGCCGAAGCCCGCGGCCGGTTCTTCGCTGAACGCGATGTGGACACCGTGACGCGGAGGGAAGTGGAAGCGTTGCTGACGTTCGATTGTCGTTCCAGCATGTCGCTGGAGAAGAACATCGGCCAGGTTGCGCAGGGCGCGCTAGCGCGGATCGAGCACCAAGACATACAATGCGGACCGTACAAACTCGGCGATCTGCTGGGACGCGGTGGCATGGGAACCGTGCACTTGGCCGAGCGTGTGGACGGTGAGGTAGCGCATCGAGTGGCCGTGAAGCTCTTGCGGCCTGGAGCGGATGATCCCAGACTGCGCCAGCGCTTCCTCTCAGAGCGCCAAATTCTGGCAACGCTCTCCCATCCCAATATCGCGCGGCTGTTAGACGCCGGCCATCGCGAGGACGGGCAGCCTTATCTGGTCATGGAATACGTCGAAGGAAAGACAATCGATGTGTACACCAGCGGATTCGGCATCAAGCAGAAGGTCACTTTGTTTCTCAAGGTGTGCGCCGCGGTCGGCTATCTGCATCGGAACCTGGTGGTGCATCGCGACCTGAAGCCACCCAATATTCTGGTCACCAAGGAAGGCGACCCGAAACTGCTGGACTTCGGCATC
>JBGPSX010000484.1:0-3183 GCA_041490325.1 Bryobacteraceae bacterium
GGATGGCAAGCTCGCCCAAGATGTCGCGCAGCTCGTCGACCATCCGGAAATCGATCTCGTCTTCGCCGCGATGCGAATGGTGGATGCGGAAGGCCGCGATCTGGGACGCACGGTACGGCGATGGAACGGCGTGATAACGCTGCGTGAGCTGCTGATCGAAAACATTATCGGTACTGGCACGGTGACGATGCGCCGGTCGGCGTGCGAGCGGACAGGCTGGTTTGACGAAGAGCTTCCGGCCGCCGCCGATTACGATTACTGGCTGCGAGTGGCGCTGCTGCGGCCGAGCGGCGTCTACAGTTCCGAGCGCGTGTCGATGCTGCATCGGCGGCGGCCCGGCCAGCTCACGCGCGATTGGAAGCTGCAGGAGCGAGCCGCGCTGGCGATTCTTGCGAAGGCAAGATCTCGCTGTCCCGAACAAGTAGACTCCGTGCAAGACCGGGCTGAGGCGAATTTGTATCGCGCGCTTTCGGCGGCGGCCTACGAAATCGGCGAGTTGCAATCCGCCGTGCGCCTCTTTCGAACGGCCATGTCTCGTGCTCCCGCGTTTCTGCTGAAGGACAAACGCACTTGGCTGCATGCTTCGGCGCTATTGTCTCGTTGTGTCTTGCCGCGCGGAATGCACGAAAAATTAGAAGCGCTGGTTAGAACCAGCCGCGCTTCCCGGCTTTGAAATCATCCCACTGGCCGAAGGCCTTCATTTGCTCATCGAGCTTCGTGTCTTTGACGAGTTGGTCCACTTCGGCCCGAGTCTGGCGCCGCGCCGGCCGTTCGGGATTTTCGGCGAAGCTCCATAGCAACACGGCTGCCGTGGCGGCGGTGATCTTTTCTTCCCGCTGGTTGACGCGATCGAACGTGTCCGACTCCGCATGATAGTCGGGCAAATAGGGAATGGGATCCTGGATGCCCACCAGGTTGGGGACGCCTGAGAGCAGGAAGTCCAGGTTGTCGGTTCCATCGATGGCATCGGGCACATGCTCAGTGGCATTCAGGCCTTCTACGTTCGCGAGGGCGTCGTTGATGGGCTTACGCAGCTCATCGCGGCCATTGAGGAAGAAACCGGCGAGGTGGCCGGAACCGGTGTCGAAGATCACGACCGCGGCAAAACGCGCGAGTTCGCTCTTGTGCTGCATCACGTAGGCTTCCGATCCGAGCATGCCTTGCTCCTCGCCAGTGAACAATGCGAATCGCAACGTTCTGCGTGGCGTGATGCCCAGATCGTGAAACGCACGCGCCAGATCGATCACCAGCGCGACGTTGACGCCGTTGTCCTCGGCTCCAGTTCCCAAATCCCAGGAATCCAGATGCGCGCCGACCAACACGATCTCATCCGGTTTCTCACGGCCGCGAATTTCCGCGATCACGTTTCTGGATTGATACGTGGGTGCGGTTTTGTTCGATATTGAAAGGCGCACGCGAACCTCGCCTTTGCCGGCTAGGCGCGCCAAGCGATCGGCATGCTCGCGCGAGATCACTGCGGTGGGGACAGGCGCGTAGCTGGAGTCAAGCGAGATGGGATGCCGGTAGAGCAGACCACGCGGGCGAGTGGACTGCAGCAGCATGGCGGCGGGTTGGTACTTGCGCGCGGCCTCGAGCAGAGCAGCGTTGCGCATGTATTCGGCGAATAGATCATCGAACGTTTTCATTTCCGCCGAATGAACCAGGACGATGGCGCCCTTTAGCGCAGCGCCGGCTTTGGCGAAGGCTTCGGGCGTGGCGTCGCCGACATCCACCAGCTTCGCCTCGAGCGCGCCCTTGGTAGACGGGCTCATGGGCGCCGCTGCGATCCGGATATTGAACTTCGCCGGCGACGTGGCGGCTGCTTCGGCCGAGACTGGGAGCCAGAGGCTCGGCGCAGTGAATGACTCAACGCTCACGTTTTGAATGCCGATGTCTTTGAATTTTTTTGCGCCCCAGTCGATGGCGCGATCGCAAGCGAGCGAAGCAGTGGGGCGTCCGCCGATGCCGTCGCACAGTTCGCGTAAATCGGAGAACATCGGAGTTTCGCCTCGGGCTCGGGCAGCCAGGCGATTCGGTGCGTCCTGGCAACACAGCGCCGGCGCCAAAACGACGAGTACGGCGCAGCGCAACTGAAAGCGTCGGAGTTTTATCGGCATTTGAAGTCAGTTCGTGGAACTGGATTGCTGCGACTCTTCGCCCCAGATGTATTTCGCGAACCAGTCGTAGTTGTGTTCCATCACCGCGCGCTGCTGCTTGGGTTTGTTGATCGGATGGCCGAAGCCTTTGTACAGGATCAGCTTCACCGGTATGTTGCGGTCCTTCAAGGCCCGATACAGCTCGAATGCATTCGGTGGCGGCACGCGCTTGTCCTGATCGCCGTGCTGGATCAGCGTCGGCGTCCTGGCTTTGTTCACGTAGGAGATGGGCGAAGTCTTCTGGTAAATCTCAGGATCTTCCCAGGGCGTGGCCTTCAGATATTGCCGCGTGAACGGATGAATGTCGGTGTTGACATAGTAGGTCATCCAGTCGGAGATTCCGGCGCCTACCGAGACAGCTTTGAACCGATCGCTGTAGGTGGTGATGAAGGCCGAAATGTAGCCGCCCTGGCTCCATCCCATGGCGCCCACGCGATCTTTGTCCACTAGCCCCTTTCCAATCAGGTAGTCGACGCCCGAGATCACGTCCTGATAGTCGCCGAGTCCGAGATTGCGGACATTCAAGGCGCGGAATTTTTCACCGTATCCAGCCGAGCCGCGATAGTTGGGCTTGAGCACCAGCGCTCCCTTGGCCACGAAGCGCTCCACCGGGTAGTAGCGGTCGGCGGACGCGATGGCCGTATCCATTCCGGTTGGCCCGCCGTGAATCACCACCAGCAGCGGATACTTGCGCGATGCGTCGTAGTCGGCCGGTTTAACCAGAACACCCTGGATGGTCGTGCCGTCGGTGGATTTCCACTCGATCACTTCGCGCGTGGCGAGATGGAATTCTTTCCACTGCTCGCTCATGTTGGTGAGGTACTTGGGAGCAAAATCCTTCACGGCCGAGACGTAAACATCAGCGAAGCGGTTCGGCATCGCGCCTACCGAGGCCATGGTCCGGTGATCGCGAGTGAAGGAAGCGCCAGGCGAGAAGAGCGAGTCAGGCGAGGTAATCCGGTCGATCGCGAGGCTGTCGGCATTGACGCGATAAACATGCCCGCCGGCTTTTTGGAGCGAACTAAAA
>JBGPSX010000485.1:0-3179 GCA_041490325.1 Bryobacteraceae bacterium
GCGTCCCCAAGGGGATTCGAACCCCTGTTATCGCCGTGAAAGGGCGGTGTCCTAGGCCGGGCTAGACGATGGGGACTTTTCCGAAAGGACCTACTTAAGTTACTCTAGCACGTCAGGCCGCGATTGCCGCGCCGCGACTACACCGGCGTCTTGATCGCCGTCGCTTTGCCCGCCATGTTGATGGTGAAGAGATCGAGCGTTTCAGTCTCGGCCTCGGTCACCGGCGTTAACGCAACATCGGTATAGTTTTTGGCATTGGGATCGCGTTTTAGTTGATAGCGGAAGCGGCCATAGCGCCAGATCAGGCGCGCTAATTTGAAATGCTTCGACACCAGGTCCGCGACATAGCGCGGATAGAAGGCTAGCCGACTCTCGATCGGGAACATGGGGCGCCGGTCTTTGCGATACTTGCGGCGCAGATAACCGCCTTGCAGCGGATCCACTTTCTCGAGCGCGATGCAGGCGTAATACCACAGCAGCAGGAACAGCATGTTGCCGGCGTTGATTTCGGTGGCGGCGGCGCGGCGCATCACGGTTTCGATGTGGTCCGGCGAGTAGAACTCCGCCCAGGCATCCCAATAAAGCTTTTCCCATTGCTCGCTCGACATGCTGGAGTGCGTAGTGGTGACGTGCTCCAAGTCGTATTTGTTCAGATCCGGATCCAGATATGCGCCCGCCTTATGGAGCTTCTGGTGATCTTCAGAGCCAGGTAGCGGCGTGAGGCAGTGCGGCTCCAGCAGATCGATGGGCAGCTCGCGCTGGATGGTGTGGATGTCGCGGATCACCGATTCGGGCGTGTCGGCGGGGAAGCCCAGAATGTATCCCGCAAAAACCGTTACGCGGGCGCGTTTCCAGGCCAGCAGCATCTTGCGATACTCGGCCACTTTGTTTTGCTTCTTGCGAGCCCCGATCAGGCTCTCCGGATTAATGCTCTCGAGCCCGATGAAGACCCGCGCTACGCCGGCGCGTCCGGCCTTTTCGACAAAGTGCGGAAGCCGATGACACATCGTGTCCACCTGGATGATGAACTTGATGTTGATCTTTTCCTGCTCGCGCATCGCGATCAGGCGGTCGAAGACTTTTTCCCAATCCGTGTTGCGCGCGAAATTGTCGTCGGTGATGAAGAAGCGATTGATTCCCTGCGCCAGGTTGTGGCGCACGATCTGTTCCACTTCTTCAGCCGAACGGCGCCGCGACTTTCGTCCCTGCACGTTAATGATGGTGCAGAACGAACACTGAAACGGGCACCCGCGTCCGGCGTCAAAGCTGGTGAGCTTGCCGCCCGTGCGCTTCACGCGCGTGGCGGGAAGCATGGGCATGGGCGCCCCCGCGAGCGACGGCAGATCGTCCATGTAGTTGTAGAGCGGCTTGAGAGCGCCGTTCCAGGCGTCGCGCAGAACTTCCTCGAGACGGCCTTCGGCTTCGCCGGCGAATAGCGAGATGCCGAGGTGCATGGCTTCCTTCAGCTCCACCGGAAGTTCGGGCAACATAGCCAGACAACCTGAAACATGAAACCCGCCGATGCAGACCTGGATTCCGGCCGCGCGCAACGGCCGGGCAATATCCATGGCGCGCGGAAACTGGTTCGACTGAACACCGATCAATGCGACCAGTCCTGGCCCTCCCCGCAGTTCGCGCGCGATGCGGTTCGGATGGATGTGCGTATTGGTTTCGTCCACGGCGCTAATGACGATGTCGACGTCGTCGCCGAGTACGCGGCGCTCCTGGCAGTCAAGCGCCAGGCCATTGAGGACCGCGAGCGTGTTGGACGGGATCGCCGAACGGAACCACTGGATGACGTAGCCATCGTCGTCGTAGTGCGACGGCTTGATCAGTACAAGTGAGAATCGTTTGCGCGTCAAGAGTGGCGGCCCGTCCGGAGCCGTCGGTGGATCAGAGCGTCTTCAAGTACGCTATGACGTTCGTTTTCTCGGCTTCCGACAGCAAGTCGGAATAGGAGGGCATGCCATTGCCGCCGGCGTTGATCGTGGCTTTCACGTTTTCGTCGGTAACCTTCTTGCCGTTCTTCAGTTTTTCGTGCTTGTAGAGACCTTTGAGCGACGGGCCGATTTTCTTCTCGTCGTTGTCCGTGTTGTGACAGACGCCGCACTGCTCGAAGACTTCCTTACCCTTCGTGGCATCGCCTTCCTTTTTGTCCGCTGCAAACATCGCAGCCGACAGCAACAGACAGCCGATCCCGGCACTCAGCACCAATTTACGCATTCGAACGCTCCTGGTAGTCATAAGAAGTACGCTTTCAGTCTACAATCTTCGAGCCGCGGTTCGCATCCGGCGGCGGCTAGAATGGACCTATGCCCAAAGCTCTGAAGGAAGGTGACGCGGCGCCGGCGATTCGCGCCGACGACGATCAAGGGAAGGCGTTTGAACTCGGAAGTCTCAAAGGCAAGAACGTCGTGCTCTATTTCTATCCGAAAGCGGACACGCCCGGCTGCACCCGGGAATCGTGCGAGTTTCGCGATCATTCGAAGAAGTTTGCCAAGGCCGACACCGTGATTGTCGGCGTGTCGCCGGACAAATCGGCCGCACAGTCGAAGTTCAAAGACAAGTTCGATCTGCCGTTCACGCTGCTGGCGGATGTGGATCACAAGGTGGCGGAGTTCTACGGCGTGTGGGTGGAGAAGAGCATGTATGGGCGGAAGTACATGGGGATCGAGCGCGCGACCTTTTTGATTGGTAAGGATAGCAAGATCAAGAAGATTTTTCACAAGGTGAAGCCGGATGGACATGCTGAGCAGGTGTATGAGGCTTTGCAGGGGATTTAGAGGTTGAGGAAACTAACCTGAAGGACCGCTCCCTTTGGTCACGGCTCGGCTAGCGGCCATAATCCCTAGCAGAGCCGTGACCAAAGGGAGCGGGTTCCAACTTTTCAGCTAATGACCATCGTCTTTTATGGAAGGGAGAACCATGAATCGATATACGCTGGGCAAGATTTTGGGCGTTGCATTTCTGGCGCTGGCATTTTCGATCTTCGCGGCAGACCAGGCGCCGGTGCTCAATCCGGCGCTGTGGTCGGGAATGCGCTATCGCATGATTGGGCCCGAGCGCGGCGGGCGTGTCACGGCGGTCACTGGAGTTCCGTCGCAGCCGCAAACCTACTACATGGGATCCACCGGCGGAGGCGTCTGGAAAACCACCGATGCAGGCCATACTTGGAACAA
>JBGPSX010000486.1:0-3164 GCA_041490325.1 Bryobacteraceae bacterium
CAGTCCGCATCGCGCAGGATCGGCGTACGTCGCCATCTATCGTTACCTGCTGGGCGACTTCGCCCCCTACCTGTATCGCACCGACGATTTCGGCGCGACCTGGACTCGCATCACGCAAGGCATTGCCTCCGACGAGCCGACACGCGTGATACGCGAAGATCCCGGCCGCGCCGGACTGCTATACGCCGGAACAGAGTTTGGAATGTACCTCTCGTTCGACAACGGCGCGCACTGGCAGCCGTTTCAGTTGAATCTTCCGAGGACGCCGGTCACTGACATCAAGATTGCGCACCAGGATCTAGTGCTCGCAACGCAAGGCCGATCATTCTGGATACTGGACGACTTGACTCCGCTGCACCAATTGAACGAGAAGACCGCAACATCGCAGGCCGCGCTGTTCCAGCCGCGCGAAGCGATCCGCACGCCCCAGCGTGGCGGATTCGGGCGAGGCTCGGGCATCTCCTATCCACTGGCCGGCGCGATGATCGACTACTACCTCGCCGCCTCGGCATCGAACGACATCACGATGGACATTCTGGATGCATCCGGGACCGTAGTGCGAAAGTTCACGAGCGAAGGCAGCGGCGCGGACGAGCCTGCCGCCGATGCAGCGCCCAACGAAGACGACGAAGGCGGGTTCCGCGTGCGCAGTGGGCCAACTCGTCTCGACAAATCTGCCGGCATGCATCGCTTCACCTGGGACCTCCGTTATCCGGGACCTTGGATGAGCAGGACCAGGCCCCAGAGCACCAATGGTCCGGTGGCCGTGCCTGGCCAATACTCCGTGCGGCTCACGGCGGGTTCCTGGACCGCAACCCAGCCGTTCACGGTGATCGAAGATCCACGAGTTACCAAGTCCGGCGTTACGACCGGCCAACTTCGCGAGCAGTTCAACCACAATATTCAAGTTCGCGACATGGCTAGCGCTGTCAACAAAGCGGTGGCGCGAGTGCGCGCGGCGCAGGCCAGCATGCGTGATTCGGCGGGAGGAGCCGGCGATACGCTGACGAAGCTGAATGAGTTGGCGTCGCATTTGATCACGCCCGCGATCCGCTACAGCCAGCCGCAATTGCAAACGCACATCCTCTATCTCTATGGCATGACCAACGCAACGGACCAGAAGATCGGGCAAGATGCCATCGATCGATACGAGGCGCTTCGCAAGGAGCTAGATCAAAGGCTCGCGGAGTTAAGTGCAATTCTCGGACCAGAAAAATAAGCCCTGACTTTTCGTGGACTTTACAAATCTAAACAAACCTTAACCCGGGGTTTGCGTCCTACGGGGCATGGATTCCCAAAGCCAATTCCGTGCTGCCGAACGCTCCCACACCAGCCTGCTTGCTTCCGCTGAGAAGAGGGCTCTGATTTGGATGGCTCGGCGAATGCCGGCCTGGCTGAACTCCGACCACTTAACGGTGCTTGGATTTGTGTCCCTGCTGGCGGTCGGCTTGAGCTATTGGTACGCGCGTTATTCGCCCATCGGTCTCATGCTGGTGATCGTCTTTTTCGTGCTGAATTGGTTTGGCGATAGCCTGGACGGCACGCTGGCGCGCGTTCGCGACCAGCAGCGGCCTCGCTACGGATTCTATGTCGACCACATTCTGGACGCATGCGGGAGTGTGTTTGTATTTGGAGGACTCACCCTATCCGGATACATGAGCGAACGCGTCGCGGTCGGTCTCCTGGCCGTGTACCTTCTGCTCAGCATCGAAGTTTATCTTGCGACGTACACAGTAGGGAAATTCAAGTTGTCGTTCGGCGCATTCGGTCCGACGGAACTGCGCTTGCTGCTGATGATCGGGAACATCGCGCTCTTGACCAAGCCATACGCGATGCTTTTTGGCAAGCAGTATCTCCTGTTCGATGTCGGAGGAGCCATCGGGATTGCAGGAATGGGTATCGCGCTGGTGTGCTCTATCGTGAAACACACCGCGCATCTTTATCGGACCGAGCCAATTGCATGATCGTTCGCTGGTTAAGATTCAACGCGGTCGGGTTGGCCGGAGTGGTGGTGCAGCTCAGCGCCCTTTTCGTGCTATCTAGGCTGTGGCCCCACCACGAAGTCCTGGCCACCATGCTGGCGGTGGAGATCGCGATCCTGCACAATTTCGTCTGGCACGAGACCTGGACTTGGCCTGGTTTGACTGCGGTAGGACGATCGCACCGGCTGGTGCGGTTTCACTTGGCCAACGGATTCTTATCCATTGCTTCGAACGCGCTGTTCACCTGGTTGTTCCGGCACAGCTTCGGAATACATTTGCTGGCGGCCAATCTCGCAGCCATCGCGGTAACTTCGCTGCTCAACTTCGCGGTGGCTGCAAGATGGGTGTTCCGGCGATCAGAACTTTAGCTTCAATCCGAACTGGATGATGCGGGCGTCATAGGAGCTCACAATCTGGCCGAATCCGCCGCCGATCATGACCCCGGGCACGCCGAAGTTGCTATGGTTGAACGCGTTGAAAAACTCGGCGCGCAACTGCGCCGAGAAGCGTTCGTGAATCGCGAAGTCTTTCGCTAGATTGAAATCGAAATTCACGTAGCCCGGCCCTCGGATAATTCCGACGCCCGAGTTGCCCATCATGCGATTGGGCACAAAGCCGACCGCACCGGGCGTGTTGCTGAGCACTTGAAATGCGCTGGTATCGAAGTATTTGTCCACCGTGCGTTGGCTGTCCTGAAGCGCGCCATTGCCGATGCGATCCGGCCGGAAGCGGCGTTCGCCGCCGATGTTCACGATTTGAGCGGAGTTGATGGTAAGCGGCAGACCTCCGTTCGCGCTAAAGATCGGCGAGAACTCCCAACCGCCCAGTGCGAGATCGGCGCCCTTCGACCAGTTCGACCCATAAGTCTTGCCGCGCCCAAAGGGCAACTGCCAGACGCCCGAGAGCACGAAGCGATGCGTCACGTCGAACTCGGACGGGCCGTATTCCAGACGCCTGCGATGCGGATCTTGCGGCTCCTTGAACTCGCCTACATCGACGCCGTTACCCGCGCCGCTGGTGGATAGATGGTCGACCGAATCAGTCAGCGACTTGCCGTAGGTGTAGGATGCCAGCACCGTCAAGCCTTTAGAAAAGCGCCGCTCCACCTTGGCTTGCAGCGAGTTGTAGTTCGCGATTCCGAGGTTTTCCAGAATCTGAATGTCGCCGTTGAGGCTCAGCGAG
>JBGPSX010000487.1:0-3126 GCA_041490325.1 Bryobacteraceae bacterium
GGTGGTATGTGCCTGGCTGGTTTACCGCGGCATACAACCTTCGGCGCACGGCGCACTCGGCTTCCTATTATTCGAGATGACCATCATCTTCGCTTTGGCGGTGACGGTTGTGGTGGTACAGGCGCCGAAAGGCGTACTGGATGCTACCGAGTTCCTTCCATCCAGTTCATCTCACGGCGTATCCGGATTATTCCGAGGACTGGTCTTCGCCCTGTTGACCTTTTGCGGGTTCGATGTAATCAGCACCGTGGCGGAGGAAGCGAAAGCTGCGCGTACCTTGATCCCGCGTACAACCATGCTGGCTTTGATCGTATTCGCTGTGTTTGTCATCGCGCACACGTGGGCATTCAGTTTCTCTAAACCGATTGCTGCGATCGCCGCCGATGTCCAGGCCGGCAAGCTGCCTGTCACGGAAATCGCACGGGAATACTGGGGCCGCGGATACTTCATCGTGATCCTGACCGGATTGTCGGCGACCATCGGAGTATTCATCGCGACCAGTGTGGGCGCCAGCCGCGTGGTCTACGCGATCGCGCGCGAAGGTTATCTGCCGCGCATTTTCAGCATGGTTCATCCGGGGACGCAAGCGCCGGCCGGCGCTCTGCATCTGGTGTTCGGCATCGCGATTGTTGTGGGTACCGTCACTGTGTTTATCCTGGGCCCGTATCCTGCTTATCTATGGTGGGGAGCGGCGTCGGTCTTCTTCGCGATGCTGACGTACCTCGCGGTGAACCTCACCAACTTCCTGTTTCACTATCGCTTCCGGCGCCCGCAGTTCAACTGGTTTCTGCATGGTGCAGTGCCAGCCATCGGAGCGGCGTTGGATTTGGAGGTCCTTTACAAATCCTTCTTCCAGGAATTGCTGGCGCAAAGCTGGAAAGAAGGCCGGAGCGTGGTGGTGTTCTCGGTCCTGCTCGCATTGCTGGCGGTGTGGAAGGCCTGGACGACGCGCGGCGCCGCGCCGGGAAACGCTACTCTCCCGCCTTCACCCAGTCTTCACTGAAGCGCACATGCTTGATCGTCTTGCCTTCCGGGACGAAGTAGCTGTAGGTGACGTGGATCGATCCATCCTTGGCTTCCATCACGGATGGGTAATGATACTGATTCTTTCCCGGTTGAGACGGATTGCCGTCCAGGTGCCGCTTCCATTTCCAGGTGGCGCCTTCGTCGTCTGAAATTGCGGCGGCGAGTGAATAACGTCCGCTCTCGATGTCGTTGAAGACCATGATCCAGTGGTTGTTGCGAAGGCGGATTGCTTCCAGACTCACGCCGGGATTTGGTATGTCCGTATCGCTGGCTGGAGTCCAACTCACGCCGTCGTCCTTGGAAATGCTGATACACGCTCGCTTGGGCGGCGGACCGTTGTCGCGCAAATACGCGACCAGCGTTCCGTCGGTTTTGCGAACCACCGACGGCTGAATGCAGCCATAACCGACGATGGGCTCGCTCGCGGTCCAGTTGTAACCGCGATCGTCGCTGATCGCCATGATCCCGAAAGAGAAACCATCGGAGTACATCGGCACTAAGATTCGCCCGGACGGCAACTCCAGCGGATGCGTTCGCGTGAACCAACCCATACGCGAGAAGTATTCGTTATTGGCGTGCTCAATCATCTTCGCGGCGTACTCGGCTTGACGTCCGGTTCCCGCCGCATCCTTGCCTAGAATCTCCTTGGTCCGCGCTGCGATGTTCTTAGGAATGAGAACGATGTTGTCCTGGTGCTCCCAATGCGGCGGGCCCGAGGGTTGCTGATAGTCGGTGGAGATCCGATACTTCATGAGCGCGGTCTCCCATTGGTGCGCGATGATCAGTGGCCAGAAGAAAAGCAGGCGTTGGCGGGAGTCGATGAACATGGTGGGGTTGGTCTCGGGGAATCCAGGCGTGTCGGCGAGCGTGAAGGGCTCACTCCACTTGCCGGCCGCCTTGTTCCAGCGCGCGGCTTGGATCAATACATCGTCGGCGGTTCGCTCGCCAGAGCCATGAAACCAGCACACCAGCAAGTCGCCATTCGGAAGCTCGACGATGGATGACGAGTGGTTGTGCCAATGCTCCAGAGGGAAGATCAACTCACTGCTAAACTCGGGCGCCGCGGCCGCGGTGGCGATCGCACAGAGACAAAGAAAAATGAGACGCATCGATCATGAGTATATAAAAATCGGGCACGAGTATATGAAAAAAGGCCCTGCGCCAGTGTCTGCGCAGGGCCGTTGAGTCAGGTAGAAGGTTACTGGATTCGAACCGTGATGCCAGGCTGGGAACTCTGCTCCCCGAACCACACCATAACTTCGTGATCCCCCGGCAGCAAGCCGTTCGGCACGATGATATTCATTTGAAATTCACCGGCCACAACGAACGGTACTGCTCCGGCATACGCGATTGCGGCCGGCAAACCACCGATGGTGGCGCGAGTGGGCAGGAACGGCCGAGGCAATTCCTCAAAGACGCCCGGAGCAAGCTTGCCATCCACGCCGCCCGGCGAAGTCTGTCCTTCACCAGTGCCGTATACCACCACCACCGATCCGGCCGTTGCGGGCTTGACGGGAGAATTCATCGCGCCGTCCTGATTCGCAATGGCGCCTTGCCCTTTGCCGGATTGATCGGCGGAGAACAGGCTCGGCATGGCCGGCGCGACGGACATCGTGAGCGGCGCCGAGCTTGCGCCCTGATACTTCACGACAACCTGCACCGACGTTTTACCGTGCACCGAATAAGGCACGATTGCGGCGGACTGCTTGGCGGAGACGTAGATCAGCGGCGCCGGTACACCGTCAAACAGGATCTGGACGCCCGCGACCTCGGTCGGAATGTTGCCATTGGGCATCGGAGTAAACGATGTGACTGCCGCCGGTCCCATGGCATTGCCGAACACAGTTACGATTTCGCCGGCCGCGATTTTTCCGCCGATATAGCTGGCCGCGTTTACAACCGAGCCGAGCGTGACCAGGGGAACGGCTGGGCCGATCTCGAGGCGCGTCGCGAATGCGTCGTAGTCGCCGGAACGGTGTGGCTGAAGGGCGTTCGATAGAACGCCCGGCCAGGCATCGCCATTCGTGTCTCCAACCATCCAAACTTGGCCGCTAGCGGTGAGGGCGACATCGAAGCCTTCATCGTCGCCCGGCGTGCCGA
>JBGPSX010000488.1:0-3123 GCA_041490325.1 Bryobacteraceae bacterium
AAGTTCTGGCTGGAGCCAATCGCCTTGGCGTCCGCGCAAGATTTCACAGCGAGGGAACTGCGCTACCTGGAACGGCTTGTTACCGAGAATCAAAGACCTTGGCTGGAGGCGTGGCATGAGTTCTTCAACCATTCCGGCGATACCTAGAGCTCGTGAGGTCACCCTCAGCGAAGATGAATTGACTGTATTACTGAGCGACGGCCGGACGATTTCTGTGCCGCTGGCGTGGTTCCCGCGACTTCTGCGGGCCAATTCGGTGCAGAGGCAGAACTTTCAGTTACTCGGAAATGGCGAGGGAATTCATTGGCCGGAAATCGACGAAGATCTGAGTGTGGCAGGCTTGCTACTGGGCGCCCGCGCACCTTCCCAATCGTCTATTGAGAAGTAGATCCCCAACCCTCGGGAAAGCCGTGCAGAACTCACGCTCCTGTACAATTCATTTGTGCAGCTCACGTTCGTCGACTGGTTTGTCGTAGCGCTCTACTTTCTCTTTAACATCGCCATCGGTCTTTATTACAAGAGCCGCGCCGGCAAGAGCGTGAACGAATTTTTTCTGTCTGGCCGCAATGTTCCCTGGTGGCTGGCCGGGACTTCCATGGTCGCAACCACATTCGCCGCCGATACGCCGCTGGCCGTCACGGGCATGGTCGCGAAGGGCGGCATCGCCGGCAATTGGCTGTGGTGGAACTTCGTTGCCAGCGGCATGCTCACGGTCTTCTTCTACGCACGGCTGTGGCGCCGATCGGGCGTCATGACCGATATCGAATTTTCCGAGATTCGCTACTCGGGTAAGCCGGCTGCGTTCCTGCGCGGATTCCGCGCCATCTATTTGGGCATCCCGATCAACTGCATCATCCTCGCCTGGGTGAATCTCGCCATGGTCAAGATTCTTGGTCTGGTGTTGGGCGTCGACAAGTTTCGGGCGCTGCTCATCGTCATGGGACTCATCGCGCTGACGTCTTTCATATCCACGCTCTCGGGTCTGTGGGGCGTGCTCGTAACGGATCTGTTCCAGTTCGTGATCAAGATGGGCATGGTCACTGCGCTGGCGGTCTTCGCGGTTCAAGCCGTCGGCGGCATCGATGGCCTGAAGGCGAAACTCGCCGTCCTGGATCAAACACGAATCGCGCAAGGCGGACATGGCTCGGTCCTGGACTTCGTGCCGGACCTCAACTCCGCCTGGATGCCGATGCTCACGTTTCTGGTGTACATCTCGATGAATTGGTGGTCCACATGGTATCCGGGCGCTGAGCCGGGCGGCGGCGGCTATGTGGCACAGCGGATGTTCTGCGCCAAGGACGAAAAGAATTCCCTGCTCGCAACCTTGTGGTTCAACATAGCGCATTATGCGATTCGGCCGTGGCCGTGGATTCTAGTCGCGCTGGCGTCGTTGGTGCTTTTCCCGGGCCTGGAAGATACGGAGTCCGGATACGTTCACGTCATGATCGCGTACTTGCCGCCTTCTTTGCGCGGACTGATGGTGGCTGCGTTCGCGGCGGCGTACATGTCCACCATCGCAACGCAATTGAATTGGGGCGCGAGTTATCTGGTCAACGACTGCTATCGCCGCTTCTGGAGGCGCAACGAGACGGACCAGCACTATGTCTCAGTTTCACAATGGGCCACCATCCTTCTGACGGTGGTGTCGGCGGTGGTGACGTTCTACGTGGATTCGATTGCCGGCTTGTGGAAACTTCTGCTAGTAACCGGCGCCGGAACCGGTGGCGTGCTTTTGCTGCGCTGGTTTTGGTGGCGAATTAACGCCTGGAGCGAAGTGTCGGCCATGATCTCGGGCTTCGTCGTGTCGCTCGCGTTGCAGATTTTTTGGGGACTCGATAAAGATCAACCGCGTGACTTTGCCTGGATCATGATCGTGACGGTTTCGATCACGACTGTGGTCTGGCTGGCGGTCACGATGCTCACGAAGCCTGAATCGCAGGAAACGCTGGTAGCATTCTACCGCCGCACGCATCCCTCGGCGGCGGGCTGGCGGCCCATCGCGAAACTGGCGCCCGAAGTTCGGCCATCCACCGACGGCATGGCGAACCTGGTGGACTGGATCGCGGGCTGCGTCCTGATCTACGGGGTTCTGTTCGGCGCCGGCAAACTGCTGCTGAAAGATTACGCTACCGGATCGATTCTGATGTTGGCCGGGCTCGCTGCGGGCGCGGTGATCTATTGGGATCTCTCGCGGCGCGGCTGGACGGCAGTGGTCGACTAGCTTCGGGATGCTGAAAACTGGACCACCGCTCCCCTGAAGAACGGCCTCAAATTCGCCATTTATTCGCCACCATGCGACCCGTTCTTCATTTGTATCGGTGGGCCGCCGGCCAATCAGCACTCCCTTTGGTCACGGCTCAGAATCGAGATTTACGCATTTACAGCCGCGTACACATTTGCCGCCGTGTTACCCGTTTACAGCCGCTCACCGAGATGGAATGAGAAGGCCGGCTCCCAGCGGGATGCGATAAGCTCCCAATGGACGCACTCGAAGTGCAAGAGGAAACCAGCCATGAAAAAGAATAACACCATGAAACAGAGTCCGAAACGAGCGAGCGCTCCAGAAAGTAGCCGATTACGATCGGCATGGACCTGGGAGATAAGACCAGCCGTTATTGCGTGCTGGACGGCAATGGCGAGATAGTGTCGGAAAGTAGCGTGGCTACGACCAAGCCGCGTACACATTTGCCCCCGTGTTACCCGTTTACAGCCGCTCACCGAGCCGTGATCAAAAGGAGCGGTGTTTCAGGTATTCGCGGCAGCTCGTCCTTCCATCGCTACTCCACGTCGCAACATGTCATCGATAGCTGACTGGCCGTAGCCGAGGCTCTTGAGAATCTCCACGGTGTGCTCGCCGACCTCGGGCGCCAACCTCGGCTTTTCCTTTTCCATACCCGCTACAGTGAGTGGGCTCGCCACGGTTCGCAGGCCGGGCTCGATCTCCGGGAACATGCCGTTCGTCTCCATCTGCGAGTCCAGCGCCGCTTGCTCGGTGCTCGGTACCGGGCCCCAGATGACGTCGTGCTGCCGAAAAATCTCGGTCCACTCGTTCATATCTTTGACGGCGACCACGGCGTCGATGATCGCGACCAACGCTGAGCCGTTCACGCGCCGTAGTTCCGG
>JBGPSX010000489.1:0-3117 GCA_041490325.1 Bryobacteraceae bacterium
ACGCTGGCCGGGCATCTGGTGTTCGCCGAGTTAGCGGATCGCACGGCGGACGAGCGCTATCGGCGGCTGGTACGAAGAACAGCAGATCTTGGATTCACGGCATCGGGCGAAATGAAAGAATCGATGCCCCTGCACGATGAGATGAGCGATTCGGTGTTCATGGCGTGCCCGATCCTGGCGAGTGCAGGCAGGCTGACGCGAGAGTCCAACTATTTCGATATGGCCGCGCGCCATTTCTCATTCATGCAAAAACTGTGCCTCCGGCCGGACGGCCTGTATCGTCATTCCCCACTGAATGAGGCAGCCTGGGGGCGCGGGAATGCTTTTCCGGCGTTGGGTCTGGCGTGGACACTCTCCAGTTTCCCGAATGAGCACCCGGAATTCGGCCGAATGGTCCGCGCGTTCCAAGACCACATGGCCGAAATTGCCCGATTTCAGGATGTGAACGGCATGTGGCGCGAGGTCATCGATCAGCGCGGTTCGTATCCTGAATTCTCAGCAACCGCCATGCTTGCGACCGCCATGTTGTGGGGAATACGGCATGGCTGGCTTGAATCGGCAACGTATCGGCCTCGAGTGGATCTGGCATGGCGAGCCATCCTGGCACGAACGGGCGTGGATGGTCGATTGATGGATGTCTGCGAATCTACAGGGAAACAGAAGTCTCTGAAGGACTATCTAGATCGGCGTGCGATTGCAGATAGGGACGCGCGCGGCGGGGCGATGGCATTACTCCTCGCGACAGAATTGGCCGCCGGTCAGGATTGAAGCTGCGTCACGAAGTATCGGAGACCAGATAGTACCGGCGATGGGGGTCCTGTGGTCCGCTGCCGATTTCCGTCACGAGTCCGCGCTCGACGAGTGATGCGAGTCGCGTCCGGGCAGCGCGTGGCGACAAGCCGATTTTCTTGGCTATCTGGGATGTTGAACGCCCGGCCTCAGGACTGGCGGCGATTGCGCGAAGGATAGCCTGATCCCGTTCGTCCTTTGCCGGCGCGTGACGGCGTATAGCGGAGAGTGTGACTCGAAAATGCGTGCCGATCTCTTCAAACTTCGGAGTGTCCAATCCCCGATCATGGCACGCGGCGGTCATTCGTTGGATGCCACTGCCCCAATGCTCGATCAGCCCCAATTCCTGAAATACTCGGCCGATGACGCGGTTACGGAGCTTAGAGATGCCTTTTTGGATGTCTTCAATCGTGAGGCCGAACGGAAGCAGGCCAGGATTTTCAATCTCCAGGCGATCATCGAATAGGGCGACACGGATTGGAGCGCCGTGTTGAGCGTAGTCGGCATGAACAATCGCGTTCATGATCGCTTCCCGGACTGCAACAACTGGAAACGTCCAAAGATCAGTTCTCTTGACGGGTCCGATGACCGCTTCGCGGGTCATGTGCTTTCGCAAGAACGCAATGACTTCCTCAGCGGCCCCTGGGAGGTAGGATCGGACTTCCGTAGAATCCAGTATCCGGCGGCGGTCCTTAGCAGCGAACCGTCCAACCTGGACCCATGCATCCGGGAAATGCTTTAGCCGGGCAGCGCCGAATAGAAGGACTCCTCCGATGGTTGGCACAATCCGGCCCTGGTAGCTGGTCGTTAACTTGAGGCTCTGTAGGCCGTGGGGCGTCAGCTTCCGGATGGGCTTGAAGAACTCGGAAGCAGCTCGGAAGTCGATCGCTTCCGAGTTCAAATCCGGCATCGGTTGTTCGTCGAACGAGGAAACTTGGTTGTAGCGCCGCATCTCCTCGATGAGGAATGAGTCGGCCCGCCGGTTCGTTGAACCCACGCGGACAAGAACGCCCGCCGCCGGGCCCAATCGATTGAGGTAGTGTGGCCGATTGGGGCTCGGATAGATCTCAACTGCGAGTACTTGAGTCTTTCGCCACGGCATTACTTCCATGGAGGGAACCAGCTTGGGGGAGATGCTATCGGCAATCAGGCTGGCGAGGCGCTCCTCTTCCGCCAGTACGTCACGGACGCCTTTGACCTTCTTCGTACCGTCCTCGACACCAAGCACGAGGATGCCGCCCGAGGTATTGGCGAACGCAACAATAGCCTTCAAAACGCCCTCCGGGGAAGAAAGATCGCGCTTGAATTCCAGCGTCTTGCCTTCGTGCCGGCTGAGGAGCGTCACCAGATCCACAACTCTGCATTTTACTCGGAAGTCGATCTGCGCGCAAACCTTCCGAGTAGGCCGCGGAGCGGAAAACGGTCTGGCCCGCCATGGCCCGGCGAAACGCGTTTACTGTGTGGCGGCGGCTGAATTTGACTTATAATCGAGCCACGTACTTTAAGGAGTGCGGGATGGCGCTAACACGTTCTCTGGGAGTGGTTTCTTGCTTGTTCGCTGCTCCCTTCTGCATAAGCAGTTTGGCCGCCGATGTCAGCTATTTCAGCGACATCCGGCCGATTCTACAACGCCAGTGCCAGGGCTGCCATCAACCCAGCGTCAAGTCTTCGAATCTCGATCTTTCCTCGTATGAGGGGTTTAAGACCGGAGGCAAGCGCGGACTCGCGTCCAGCACGATCATCAATTACGTGACCGGCGAGAGCAAGCCGCAGATGCCGCTCGGCCAACCGCCGCTTCCGGCTAATCAAATTGAGCTCTTGCGCACCTGGATTACCGCAGGCGCCAAGGACGACACACCAGCCGAGGCGCGCGAGGATTTCCCGGTCGACAAACCGATTGTCTACACGCAGCCGCCGGTCATCAATGCCTTGGCCTTCTCGCCTGATGGAAAGACGCTGGCCGTTTCCGGGAATCGTGAAATTCTTCTCCACGCGGTGGATGGTACAAGTTCTCCGCGCCGGCTGGCCGGCCGTTCGGATCGCATTTTCTCGCTCGCGTTCTCGGCCGACGGATCGACGCTGGTGGCCGCCGGAGGCACGCCCGCGCGCTTCGGAGAAATTCAGATCTGGGATGTGAGTTCGGGGAAGCTACGACGCTCGGTGCCGCTCAACGGAGACACGGTTTTCGGCGCTTCTGTTTCACCCGATGCTTCCAAGATCGCCGTGGGCTGCACCGACAACACGGTGCGCATCGTGGACGCGGCCAGCGGCCAGGAACTGCACAAAATCGGCAACCACGAGAACTGGGTGCTGGGCACCGTCTTCGGC
>JBGPSX010000490.1:0-3096 GCA_041490325.1 Bryobacteraceae bacterium
AGTACGCCAGCCCCATCACTGAGACTCACGCTCGCTCGGCTACATGTTGAACAGGCAATTTACATGCTGAACTCCTCTCAGTTCACAAGATCAGCCAAGCTTATCCTGGCTTACCGACCAAAGGGAGCGGTGGTCTCAGTCCGCGCTAGCCGCCTTACTCTGCGCATTCCGCTCGGCCCTGTGGCGCGTCAATGCTGAAATCAGCCACATCAGGCCAACCAGTAGCACGATTACCATCAGCCAGCGCAAGGCGCCCGCCCACCAGGCGGCGTCGAATGCCGGCCATTCGAAACGGAACTGGCTCAACTTCTCCCAGCGCTCGGTCATCCAATGCCAGCCTGTGTGCGCCACAATTGCCGAGAGAATGATCGTCCCCATCCGTTCCGCCACCACCAAGCGGAACAGGCCTTCCAACGCCGGGATCAACAGCACTAACACCAGAAGTTGGCCCAGTTCCACTCCGACATTGAACGCGAGCAAGGACGTCAGCAAATGCGAACCGGCGAACTGCAAAGTCTCGCGCAGCGCAAACGAAAAGCCGAACCCGTGGACCAGCCCGAACGCGAACGTGATCATCCAGCGGCGATGCACCGTTCCGCTCCCCACAATATTTTCCAAGGCCATGTACACGATCGACATGGCGATCAGCGTCTCGATCAGCGGAGGAAACCACAACGCATCCGGGCCAAGGTTGTAGGCCGAAGCGATCAGCGTAAACGAGTGCGCGACAGTGAACGACGTCACAATCGGAACCAGCGCGCGAAACTTCCGAAACGGGATCACTAGGCAAAACAGGAACAGCAGGTGATCAGTTCCTTCGAGAATGTGCAGGAATCCCAGCTTCACGAAACGCAACGCAGCCTGGTGCCAGCGCGGATCCAGCCGGACCAGTCCCGGATCGCCGACGAATTCGAACCCCCGCACCGCGCCGTTGGCCGGCAGAAACCGCAGAACCGTGACAACTCGCAAACCTAACCGCGCGAGCCCCGGATGAATCGAGAATTCCGGCCGATCGGATTGAATCGGATACTCGAACAGCACGTCGAACATGGTCTGGTTCCAGGCGACATTGGTGTCTGTCGCGAGCCTCGGCCCCGTGAGGTGCGCCAGCGCCTGTTCATACGACGCGAAAGACCTGTCAGATTCAAGCGAAATGCGCGTATCCAGGACCCGCGGCTTCGGCAAGGCGACATCGCGTTCGTACATCTCGATGAAATTGGCGATCCACAGCATGGCCGCGTCCGGCAGCAATCCATCGACATGCTCTAGATCCAAAAAACCCTGACCGCGTTCCGGAAACGAAACATCGCGAATAGCTTTCAACGGCACGCGGACCAACAGTTCAAGGCGATTCCCCGATGGCTTGAGAAATGCCTGAATGGTCAGGTCGTTCGGAATATCGTGAGCTGTCGCGCAGAACGGAAGCAGCGCAGCAATCAAAACAGGAATCGTGCGTGACTTGATCGTGTATAATAGCCTACCATCTGAAAAAGGAGATTCACACGGCATGAAGCGTCACGTCTACGTCGGCATTGGATTCCTGGTGCTCCTGATCGCACTCGGGTTCGCGTCTTCTCTGCTCAGCAAAAGAGCTGTCGTTCAGGCTGCCGGAGTGCAGGCGCCCAGATTTGAAGTGGATCCAATGTGGCCGAAGCCTTTGCCGAACCATTGGGTACTCGGAAATACGATCGGTGTTTCAGTGGACGCGAAGGATCATATCTGGATCGTTCACCGCGGCCAATCGCTCGAGAGAATGGAAAGCTACGCCGCTGCGAATCCACCGGCCGCCGAATGTTGCAAGGCAGCGCCGCCGGTCCTCGAATTCGATGAAGAAGGCAATCTGATCGGAAACTGGGGCGGTCCAGGGGAAGGCTACGACTGGCCCGAGACGAATCACGGCATCACCGTCGACTACAAAGGCAACGTGTGGATCGGCGGCAACGGCCGGCCGAAGCCCGGCGAACCCGCTCCCCCTCCCGGACAAGCGCGCCCGGCATCCAGTTATTACAACGACAACATGGTTCTGAAGTTCACGCAGGACGGCAAGTTCCTGATGCAGATCGGCAAGCCTGGTCAGAGCAAGGGCAGCAACGACGTGGAAAACGTCAAGGGCGCCGCGAAGCTATTTGTCGATCCGAAGACGAACGAGCTGTACGTTGCCGATGGATACGGCAATCATCGCGTGATCGTGTTCGACGCCGAGACCGGAAAATACAAGCGGCATTGGGGCGCTTACGGTAACAAGCCCGACGATACGCCGCTCGGCCGCTACAATCCCAACGATCCTCCCGCGCAGCAGTTCCGCAACCCGGTGCATTGCGCCGAGCTTTCGAATGACGGCCTGCTTTACGTTTGCGACCGGCCGAACGATCGCATTCAAGTGTTCAAACCGGACGGGACGTTCGTGAAGGAGCAGATCCTGTTCAAGAACACGCTCGGCGACGGCTCGGCCTGGGACATCGCTTTCTCGAAGGATCCACAGCAGAAGTACATCTTCCTGGCCGACGGGTCGAACGAGAAGATTCACATTCTGGATCGCGAGTCGCTACAAGTTTTGACCAGCTTCGGCGACGGCGGCCGCCAGCCCGGTCAATTCTACGCCGTGCACAGTATTGCAGCCGATTCGAAGGGCAACATCTTCACCACTGAGACCTATCGCGGGCAGCGGGTGCAGAAGTTCCTGTACAAGGGAATGGCTGCGGTTACGAAACAGGACCAGGGCGTCCTGTGGCCGAAGAAGTAGGCCCGGAGTTCAAAAGGAGAAAGCTATGCGGATTCTTGTAGCATTGTTGTGCCTATTGCCAGCGGCCGCGCAGCACGTCCCGCGCGGGACTGCCACCGATGTAACCAACGCCGACATTCAGGCAACCGTGCAAAAAACCGCGTCCGCCCCGGTTAGCGATCAGGCCATCCGAGTGGTCGGCATCAACGACGAATACAATGTCGGCATCGGCGTTGTGCATCGGGCGAAAACGGCCGGCCGCAGCGCCGGCGGAGGCATCGAGCACAGCCAGATCACCGAGGTCTACCACATCATCGAGGGCAACGCGACGCTGGTAACAGGAGGAACGATCGAGAATCCTCGCGAGACTCCTG
>JBGPSX010000491.1:0-3087 GCA_041490325.1 Bryobacteraceae bacterium
CCCAGGCGACGATCTGTTCCGCGACTTCGAAGTCGATCTCTCAGATGGCGGCGGCGATCGTCACATCTTCAGAAACGTCCAGGACGTCCTGAATAGCGGATCCCTGGTGACTTGTGTAAACTGCCACGCGGTCCACGCCGACAGCAACACAAAACACAAGCGCGTCCTAACCAGCGCGGCCTGCGAGGATTGCCACAACGCCACCGGCCCAAAGAGCATCGTCAAGAAATACGAATCGCACAATTCGCTGTGTGAGTACTAACGCTGCAAATCCCCGCGTCGCATAGACGGTCCGAGACACGAAGCGCGGGGCGCTCAGCAAATGTGCGCGCCCTGCGCCTCGACGTAAACCGCATAGATCGACTGGCTGGCCGCCATAAATAGCCGATTGCGCCGTGGACCCCCGAAGCACACGTTCGCGCAGATCTCGGGTAGCAGTATCATTCCGATGCGCTGACTCTCGGGGCTGAAAACGTGGACGCCGTCGTATCCGGCGCCGACCCATCCCGATCCAGCCCAGATGTTGCCGTCTTTGTCGGCGCGAATTCCATCGGCTAGGCCGTTTCCCTTCCCCGGCAGATCCATGGCGACAAACTGCCGCCCGTTGCGAAGCGTCTGGCTATCCGCCACGTCGTAAACCTGAATAATGTTCTTGGCCTGTGGGTAATGCGTCGAACCGGTATCGCAAACATAGAGCTTCTTGTAGTCCGGCGAAAAACAGAGGCCGTTGGGTTTGAAGAGATCGTCCGCGACTTTCGCGATCTTGCCCGATGCTCCGTCGATTCTGTAAACCGCTTCCTTGATCTCGAGCGGCCCCTTGTTGCCTTCGTAGTTCACGAGCGCACCATAGCCTGGATCGGTGAACCAGATGCCGCCGTCTGGATGGACGATCGCATCGTTCGGCGCATTGAACGGCTTGCCTTGCCACTGCGCCGCCAGCACCGATACCGAACCATTGTGTTCATAGCGCACCACGCGGCGATTCACGTGCTCACACGAAATCTGCCGGCCCTGGTAATCGAACGTATTGCCATTCGAAAAACCAGCGGGCTTCCGGAAAGTGCTGACGTGCCCGTCATCCTCCATCCAGCGCAACTGGCGATCGTTGGGAATGTCGCTCCACACCAGGTACTGGCCTTCCGAGCTCCAGGCCGGCCCCTCCGCCCAAAGCGCCCCCGTATACAATCGCTGAATTGGCGCGTTTCCAATTTTGTATTTGGCGAAGCTCTTATCGAGAACTACAACATCCGGATCCGGATATCGTATCGGGTTATGTCCGGACCAATCCCGTTGCGCGCAAGCAACTCCGGTCGCCAAACTCGCTAAAAAAGTCCGCCGCCGCACTCTATGAATGGCTAATTTCATAACTCCTAAGCAGCATATAACAAGTTGAAGTGCAGGCTTGAACAGGTTGCTGAAGAACTCAGAACTATCGCTCCCGTCGGTCACCGGCTCGGCTACACGTTTACACCCGCTAACCGAGCCGTGACCAAAGGGAGCGGTGCTTCAGGCAGTTTTTCGGCACCTGAATCCTGCAAGCCGGCTTCAGCCGGCCTCTTCTCACCGTGATACCAACCTCACCGCACCCAACATTCCCGCCGGTACAGGCTGCAGATTCTGCATATCTTGAGCCTGAAATCTTTCGCCATACCGCAGGCTCAACAGTTTGTGATCAGGCATGCTTTGACCCGCCAGCGCATTGATGGCAAGATTAGCTACGTCGACACGAACGCTATTCTTCCCAGCCCGGATCCACTTCGTCACATCAACTTCATACGGCGGATGCCAGACGACGCCAGCCCGTTGGTCGTTCACGAAAACGATCGCCGCTTCGCGTACTGGGCTCTCAAGCCAAGCGCGCATACCAGGGTTACGACTGTTCGACTGGGGCACAACCGGCGAACCCTCCCCGAAGTCGAGCACAATCTCACGGCCCGACTGAACAAACTCGGGTGCCACCGTAACCGTCTTCTCATACGCCGCCCGCCCTGAAAAGAATCGCGTCGCCTCATCGTCGGTCCAGGAGCGTAGTTCTCGCATTTCGATTGCGCGCGTCAGCGACGGGAACACGACACTCCATCCGGAACTCAAATCGACAGTCTCCCCGCCACCGCGCGTCTTCGCCACCGGCACTACAGCGTTCTTTGAAAACACCAACACCCGCGATTCATACGGCGCGAGATTCAACTCGATACTGCCCGCCACACCAGCGCCCGACACTCGACCCGATTCCGGATCCCACCACTCCCCGCCCCGATCCTGTATCCGAACACGCGCATTGGCTCGGACCGGCTGATTCCCGGTGTTCGCAACGAAATAAATATCGCTATCGGCGAGCTTGCGATGGATAAACCCAACCGCCGCGTTCCCAGTCGCAAAATCCGGCGTGTACAGGCGCGCAAGCTCACCCACGCGCGATGCTTCCACCACGATGCCACCCTTCTGCTTGAACTGTTCGATCCTGCGCGCGGTCTCGGGCGGCATCCGCTTCACCTCAGGCAACACCAGAACGGGATAGCGAATTCCCACTTTCTCAATCGCGCGGTCGTCGATGAAGTCGAAATTGAATCCCGCATCCAGAATTCGCGGAATGAGATCCGGCCCAAGCAGCGCGGGCATGACCTGATTGATCGAAACTCGTCCAGCTTGAAATCCCGACCAGGCATCCTCGGTCGGCAGGTACACAGCCACATCGTTGGCCGGCTCGCCTTGCCGCAAAAGAAAGCTGACGCGCTGCAGATACTTCGCGATATCCGGCATCACCATCCACCAAGGATTGTGATCGCTGAAAACAGCAGCGGCATAGAATCGCCAACCGGGTTCACCGGCGCCCGCAGGCGAATATGGCCACCCATGACCGACCAATTGATTCACGCCTTCCAAAAAATGCCGATCCGCTTCCGCTTTCATATCCAGCGGCGTCGCGCGGAATGCGGGCGAGTGCAGCCAGGTCCAGGTCTCTGAAGACGTCACCGGACGTCCGTACAGATGGCTCGCCGACGAGGCCCAACGTGTGCTGGTGAATTCGCGCCACTGCGATCCTTCGCCCTCGGGCAGATCCACCAGCGCGTTGCTCGAAAGCATCAC
>JBGPSX010000492.1:0-3082 GCA_041490325.1 Bryobacteraceae bacterium
AGCCGGTAAGCCTCTGTTCGCTGGCGATATGTACGCGGGCCTGAGCCAGCTTGCGCTTTGGTACATCGGCGGTTTGCTGAAGCACGCGCGGGCGCTGTCGGCGATCATTGCTCCCACCACCAACAGCTACAAACGGCTGGTGCCGGGTTACGAAGCGCCAGTAAATCTCGCGTATTCGCGCCGCAATCGATCGGCTGCGGTCCGTATTCCGATGTATTCAGCCAGCCCCAAGGCGAAGCGCGTGGAATTCCGCCCGCCCGATCCGAGTTCGAATCCCTATCTGGCGTTCGCCGCCATGCTGATGGCGGGTCTGGATGGAATTGTGAACAAGACTCACCCCGGCGATCCGCTGGACAAGGACATTTACGATCTCTCGCCCGAAGAGATGAAGAATGTTCCTTCGATGCCGGCTTCACTCGAAGAAGCGTTGAGCTGCCTGGAAGAGGATCACAGCTTCCTGCTGAAGGGCGACGTATTCACTGAGGAAGTGATCGACACGTTCATCCACTACAAACGGCGCAGCGAGGCGGATGCAGTGCGCTTGCGCCCGCACCCCTACGAATTCGCGTTGTACTACGACATCTGACCGGCGCGGGCTGTACTGACGCTCGAAGAGCAACGTGACTGTTTTGCGCCCCGGCCGGCCGATGGCCAAGGTCATGCTTTCATAAGTTTTGCCCTCGCCGAACTGTTCTCGCGCCCGTCGATGCTGAAGTTGTATGGCGCCGAGCTGTTCTCACCACGAAATTGAAACTGCGGGAAACATAGATATTGTGTTGCAGATCTTTGATCGTCACGGTCCCGGTTTGAATTACAGGCTCGCCCGCGAATTCACTGGGACTGTGAACAATTAGCCGCTAAACGATTATTGGAAACCGCTCCCTGCGGTCACGGCTCAGTCAGTGGTCCGGAGTGCACAAATCGACGTTGACGGTAACCAGCCGCTAGCCGAGCCGTGACCAAAGGGAGCGGTTTCCAACATCTGCAATCGGCCTGCCACCAACAGAGAATCTCGTACACTAGTCTGCATGTCCGACCAATTCCGTCTGTCGAAGATCGGCGTCGTCATGCTGGGCGTGACGAGTCTCGAGAATTCCGTGCCGTTCTACCGCGATCGGCTGGGTCTCAAGTTGTCCGGCCAGTTCGGACCGTTCGCGTTCTTCGACGCCGATGGTCAGACGTTGGCCCTGACGCTCGATTTGCCCAAGTTCACAGGCAAGCTTGCGGGCGCCACCGAAGTTGTATTCGCCGTGGAGCACGTCCGCGCTGCGTACGAAGCCTTGCAGAAGCAGGGCGTCGAATTCATTCGGGAACCGCGCCCGGTGGCTGGTCCAAACTGGGGAGCAAATTTCCGCGACCCCGACGGCCACCTCCTTTCCATCTTTGGTCCGGAGTAACCTATTACCTAAATGCAACTCACTCGCCGCGCCTTCACTGTCTCTACGATTGCCGCCTTCGCTCCACGTCTGCGCGCGGCCAGCGAGGATCTGGCAGCCCTTAGCCTCACTGAGGCCTCTGCTCGCATTCGCGCCCGCACGGTGACGCCGTCGCAACTCACCGAAGCGTGCCTCGGACGCATCGCGACCTTCAACCCGAAGCTGAATTGCTACATCACGGTGCTGCGGGAGCAGGCGCTGGCCGCAGCCCGGGAACTGGACGCCGAACAACGCAGCGGCAAACTGCGCAGCGCGCTGCACGGGATTCCGATCGGGCTGAAAGATAACATCGACACGGCTGGCGTTCGAACCACGGCGGCCAGTGCGGTTTTCGACGACCGCGTTCCCGATACGGACGCCGAAATCGCGCGACGCCTGAAAGCCGCCGGCGCGATCTGTGTCGGCAAGACCAACCTGCACGAGTTCGCCATGGGAGGCACTTCGGCGACGAGCTACTACGGACCGGTGCGGAATCCATGGGCGCTGGATCGCAATCCGGGTGGATCGTCGGGTGGGTCGGCGGCCGCTGTCTCCGCCGATCTGTGTTTCGGCGCGCTAGGCACCGACACGGGCGGGTCGATCCGCACGCCGGCGTCGTTTTGCAGCGTGGTCGGTTTGAAGCCGACTTACGGGCTGGTCTCGATTCGTGGAATCATTCCGCTTACCCTCTCGCTGGATCATTGCGGGCCGATCGTGCGCAGCGTAGAGGACGCCGCGCTCATGCTCAACGTCCTGGCCGGCTACGACAAACTCGACATCGCGAGCGTGGAGCATGCCAAGGAAGACTACGTCGCCGCGATGCAGCAGCCCGTCTCGGGACTGCGGCTCGGTATCCCGCGCGCGCCGTATTTCGATCTGCTCGACAGCGATGTTGGCAAGGCCGTGGAAGACGCCATTCAGCTTCTCGCCAAAATGACGAAAGGCGCCAAGGATGTCTCGCTGCCGTCGATTCGCGATATCGCGCTCGGTGGCGAGAGCTTCGCTTATCACGAGGAATACTATTCGCGCGGCGCCGGACGCTATCAAATCCCAACACGGCGGGCGCTCCAGAACGGAGGCAATCTCAAAGCCGCCGAGTATATCCGCGGGCGCTGGAAACTCGAGTTGCTGCGGCGCACAATAGACGATGCTTTCAGCGATTTCGATTTGGTGGTGCTGCCCACGCGCCGCCGCACGCCGCGCAAGATCGATGCCGCCATCAAGCGCGAGGAGAGCGACAAGCCGCGCAATCCCGAGCTGGAGAATACCGGTCAATTCAATGTGTATGGCATCCCAGCTATTTCGGTGCCGTGTGGATTCACGTCCGCGGGGCTTCCGGTTGGATTGATGATTGCGGGGCCGCGCTTCTCGGAAGGCCGCGTGTTGGCGTTGGCCGCCGCGTATCAGCGGGCTACTGAGTGGCACAAGCTCCAGCCTCCGTTGACGGCGGACACTCCAGTCCCGGCACTCGCAACGACTGACGAATCTTAGTTGGGCGTTCACACGAGTGTGAACGCGGCACGCATGAGTGCGTGCGCCACGTAACCCATGAATCCCCGCGCTGCGTTTCGATATCCCAATTTTCGCTACTACATGGCGGCGCGATTCCTATCGGTCACGTCGTCAGAAATGCAGTCGGTTGCAGTCGGCTGGCAGATCTACGAGCT
>JBGPSX010000493.1:0-3081 GCA_041490325.1 Bryobacteraceae bacterium
ATCGAGAGAGACTTCGCGTACGTCAAGGATCATCCAGTGGCAGAAGCGTACCGGGCCTACAAACCCATGCCGTATGATCGACAAACCTGGGATCTGACTGCGGTTCTCTTTGCAGTGCGTCCAGCGGCGGGTTATTTCTCACTCTCAGTTCCGGGCAAAATTACGCCGGACGCCACTGGCCGTACGAAATTCGAAGCAGCGCCGGGCGGCCGACATCGGTATCTCATCCTAGACGCCGCACAACGCAGCAGAACGCTAGAGGCTATGATCCTGCTAGCGAGCGAACCGCCGCATTAGAAGCATAATGGTGAGGCAGATATGAGCACTCTCACTAATGCTGCCTGGGAAGCGATCCATGGCGCATATGACATCCAGGTCCACGTCGCTCCCGACGTCATCGAGCGGCGAATCGACGACCTGGATCTGGCGAAAGAATTCCTGAAGCACGGACTCCGTGGCTTCGTCTTGAAATCGCATTATTTTCCAACCGCGGAGCGTGCCGCTGTAGTAACCAAGGCCGTGCCGGGCATACGAGCTTACGGCGCGCTGACCTTGAACCACAGCGTCGGCGGTTTGAATCCAGTCGCAGTCGAGTTAGCCGGCCGGTCCGGCGCGAAGATCGTTTGGATGCCAACCGTGGATGCAGCCAACGAGACGGCGGGAAGGCTCGACGGCGCAACCACGAAGCTCCCATTCTGGGCGAAGATCCAACGCGAGCTCGCAGCCACGGGCATCGCACCGCCTCCGCTCACTGTGATCAATGCGGACGATCAATTGACTGACGCTACGGTGCGATGTCTCGAATTGATCGCCAAGCATGAAATGATTCTTGCAACCGGCCATCTTGGACGACGCGAAATCTTCGCCTTGGTACGCGCCGCTCGCCACATGAAACTAACGCGTGTGGTGGTGACGCATGCCGAATTTCCCTCGCAAAATCTCTCCGCCGGGGAACAGTTTGAACTCGCCGGGCTCGGCGCCATGATCGAGCATTGCTTTACCACCATGCACACCGGCAAAGCGCCGTGGGACGTGGTCTTCGACAGCATTCGGCGCGTCGGACCGGAGCGCTGCGTACTCTCGACGGACTTGGGGCAAACCATCAACCCGCCCGTGGCGGAAGGCTTTGCGATGTTTGCGCAAGCCCTGCTCGGTGCCGGATTCAGCGTGGATCAAATCCGGCGAATGACGGTGACGAATCCGGCTACGCTGCTCGCCTAACAGGTATCTTAGATTCTTATGGAGGCAACCAAGAACGTTCTAGTGGTGAGCGCGCATGCCGCCGATTTTGTGTGGCGGGCTGGAGGCGCGATCGCACTCTACGCTCAGCGCGGGTACCGTGTGCGGATTCTGTGCCTGTCCTATGGCGAGCGCGGTGAATCGGAGCGGCTGTGGCGACAGGAAGGTATGACGCTGGACCGCGTGAAAACTTCGCGGCGCGCTGAATCGGAGAAGGCCGCCACGATTCTGGGCGCCGAGATCCGCTTTTTCGATTCGGGCGACTATCCTTTACTGGCATCCGAAGAAACCATCCGCGAGATCGTCGTCGAATTCCGAGGCCTTCAGCCTGAGTTTGTGCTCACCCACTCGTTTCACGATCCATACAACCCGGATCACGACGTAGCCAACGAGCTCACCTTGCGAACGCGCGTTTATGCCCAGGCCGCCGGATATCCGGTGGAGGGAAAGAAGCTGGGTGCGCCTCCGGTGTTTTTCTTCGAGCCGCATCAGCCGGAGCAATGCGAATTCAAGCCGCAGGTGCTGCTCGACATCACGCCGGTCTTCGACATCAAGCGCAAGGCGATGGAATCGATGGAAGCGCAGGAGCACTTGTGGGACTACTACAGCGATCTCGCCAAGCGCCGGGGAGTGCAGGCGGTGCGGAACTCCGGGCGCAAGGAAATCAAGTACGCTGAGGCGTTTCAGCGCATGTATCCCGAAGTGGCAAGCGAGCTGGCATGAGCCACCAGATCGTTCGTGGGATTGCGCGCGCTACGACCGAGACGATTCGGCTGCTGGGCGAGTTAGGCGTCGCCACCGTGCATGAAGCGCAGGAACGCAGCGGCCTCATGCGGCCATTCATGCGACCGATTTATGGCACTGCTCGAGTGGCTGCTTCGGCGGTTACTGTCTCGTGCCATCCTGGGGACAATCTTATGATCCATGCCGCGATCGAGGTGTGCCGTCCTGGCGACATCCTGGTGGTGGCGCCGACATCGGATTCATCCGACGGGATGTTCGGTGAATTGCTGGGCGTGTCGTGCCAGGCGCACGGAATCGCAGGACTCGTCATCGACGCGGGCGTGCGCGATACCGCCGAGCTCACAGTCATGCAGTTTCCGGTCTGGGCCAAGGCGGTCTGCGCTCAAGGTACTGTGAAAGCCAGCGCTGGATCGGTGAACGTGCCGATCGTTTGTGCTGGCGCCATGGTGCATCCGGGCGACGTAATAGTCGCGGATGCGGACGGCGTCGTGGTGGTGCCCCGAGAGCGTGCCGAAGCGGCTGCGCAAGCGGGAGCACAGCGCCGCGCAAAAGAGGAACAGACACGCGACCGGCTGCGCAAGGGAGAGCTGGGAGTAGATTTCTACGGGCTGCGCGCCAAGTTGAAAGAACTCGGCGTAGCGTACGTCGACGGCGATTCTTAGCAGGCAGAAGGGGAAATATCCATGGGACAGATCGTAGCAGCGATGGCGACCGTGCACGCGCCGCAGCTCTTTACGCGGCCTCCTACCGAAGATCCGGCTCAACTGGATGCCGACATCGCGGCTATGCGCGAACTCGGCAAAACACTGGACCGCAGCAAGCCCGACGCAATCATCGTCATCGGCAGCGATCATCTCGAAACGTTCTTCCTTTCCTCAGTCCCGACCTTCGCCATCGTCTCGGGCGAAAGTTCGAAAGCCTCGTTCGCCGGGTGCGACTACAGTCTGCCCATTCATCAGGCGCTGGCTGAAGATCTGCAAGACAAGCTGGTGGATGCCGGCTTCGACATGGCGTACTCACAGGACGCGGTGCTGGGACACGCGTTCGCAGCCGTGTACGAATGGGTCATCGAAGGGCGCGCCATCCCTGTGGTTCCAG
>JBGPSX010000494.1:0-3073 GCA_041490325.1 Bryobacteraceae bacterium
CGATGGTTCTTCCAATCTCTGCCCGCGCGCCCAACATCTCGAACAGATTCCCCGTGACGCGCATCCCTTGTAAGCGTTGTGGATTCGCTTCACCGGTGAGATTCGCGCTGAAGTTGCCATACGCGGCCACTTCGCTGAAGGCGCGGTTCCGATCCCGAAAATCAATGAAATCGGGAATTCTGAAAGCGTAGCGATCGTAGTTCAAACGCACTGCCCAGATCACCAGCAATCGATCGGGATCCTGGAGCGGCAGCGGGCGCAACAGTACAGCATTCACAACACTGAAGATCGCGCTGTTCGCGCCGATTCCCAACGCAAGGGTGAGGATTGCTATTGCGGCGAAAGCCGGACTCTTGGCCATCGTTCGTGCTGTGAAGCGAATGTCTTGAGAAAGACCGGTCATACCGGCATTCGATTCCGAAATGCCTGCAAACGATTCATCGAACTGGGCGTTAATGGAGCAACAAAGCCGCTTCGTTTGTCGCATACGGAATGGGCTAAAATGCCTAGACGATGACACGCCGCTACCGTTCTTCGTTTGCTTTGATCCTGGCCGTACTATTTTGCTCGGCAGATGCGCTTACCGCCGCCGACAAACGATCCATCACCGAAACGGACATTTTCTCGTTTCAGTGGATCGCGAATCCACGCATCTCTCCGGACGGGACCCGCATTGTCTACACGCACGTCACCGTCAATTCGAAACACGAGGGTTACGACACGGCATTGTGGATCATTCCTTCGAGCGGAGGCGCTGCCCGCCAACTGACCGGTGGACCGCGCGATTCATCGCCGCAATGGTCGCCCGACGGCAAGCTGCTGGCGTTTGTCCGCGCCACTGAGAAAGATGGCAAACCGCAGCCCACGCAGGTCTTTTTGTTGGCTATGGACGGCGGAGAAGCACGCCCGCTGACGGATCTGCCCAAAGGCGCAGGCGGTCTCGTGTGGTCGCCGGACGGCCGGAGCATCGCATTTTCGTCCACCACCATCACAAAGGACTTCGACAAGAAGAAAGATGGCAAAGATGGAGACGAAAAGAGCGACGTCCGAGTGATCAACAAGGCGGTCTATCGAGCCAACGGCGCTGGCTACGTGGAAGCCGACCGGCCCAACCACATCTGGACCGTCGAGATTCCTAAGACACCGGGGGAAGCTCAAAAAGCGAAGCAAGTAACTTCCGGCGAATTCAGCGAGGGCGACATCGTGTGGTCGCGAGACGGCTCGCAGATCTACTTCACCTCGCGCCGCATCGCCGAGCCTTATTATGAAACGCCTCGCTCCGACATTTATGTCGTCAAGGCCGGCGGTGGCGACATCGCAAAAGTCACCGGCCTGGACGGCCCCATCCAGCAGATGTCGCTCAGCCCCGACGGTACGCGCATGGCGTTTACCGGCGCAATGAATCTTGGGCCCAACGGCGTGCAGCGATCCTACAGCCAGTCCGATCTATTCATCACCTCGCTACAACCCGGCTCGACTCCCAAGAATCTGACCACGAATTACGACTTCGACATCGCCGGCGGCATTGGCGGCGATCAGGCGCCCCCGCGTGGAAGTGGTCCATCTAAGCCTTTCTGGAGTAAAGATGGGCGCTTCGTGTATGTCGTGGCAGCCGAAGAAGGCCGCGCGAATCTCAAACGCATCGACGCTGAAACCGGCAAGATCGACGCGCTCACCGAGGGCGATCAGGATGTCTTCTCCTACAACGCGACGCCGGATGCATCCAAGGTGGCCGCGCTTATCTCGACGACGACCAATATTGGTGATCTGTTTGTCGCCGACGTCGCGTCGCACAAGATGGAGCGGCTCACCCGGATCAACGAAGACCTGTTTTCCAAAATCAACCTCACCGCGCCCGAAATGATCTGGTACAAGAGCTTCGACGGCAAACGCATCCAGACCTGGGTCCAGCGACCGCCCGATTTCCAGGAGGGCAAGAAATATCCGATGATCATCAACATTCACGGTGGTCCGCACGCTGCCTACGGTTACACTTTCGATCACGAGATCCAGTGGATGGCGGCCAAGGGTTACGTGGTGCTTTATCCCAACCCGCGCGGCAGCACCAGCTATGGGCAGGACTTCGGAAACGTGATCCAGTATGCTTATCCCGGCGACGACTACAAAGATCTGATGGCCGGCGTGGATGACCTGATCGCGCGCGGCTGGGTGGATCCGGAAAAACTCGGCGTCACCGGCGGCAGCGGCGGCGGATTGCTGACCAATTGGGTCATCGGGCAGACTACGCGCTTCAAGGCCGCAGTTTCGCAGCGCTCCATCGCCAACTGGTCCGACTTCTGGTACACGGCCGACTTCACGCTATTTACGCCATCCTGGTTCCGCGGCGCGCCCTGGGAACAGGAAGCGGACTTCAAAGCCCGCTCACCGATCACCTACATCGAGAAGATCAAGACACCTCTCATGCTGATCGAAGGCGAAGCCGACTACCGCACGCCGCCCGCATCGGGAGGCGAACAGATGTTCCGCGCGCTGAAATATCGGAAAATTCCAACCGTCATGGTGCGCTTCCCCGGCGAGTCGCACGAACTGTCGCGCTCCGGCGTCCCCAAGCATCGCGTCGAGCGGTTGCAGCACATCGTGGCGTGGTTCGACAAGTATCTTCAAGGCCAGGATATCCACACCTACGACATCCAGTAAATCTTGTGGGGGGTGCCGGTTAAATTGGGGGCAGGATCGGATTTCCGCCAGATGAAATCCCAACCATGAAAGAGCAGTTAAGGCGGAAACTCCGTGCCTGTACCCAATTTGGGTCACGATCCAGCGCGGAGGGACGGGTGGGACGCCCCATAGGCGCGCTGGTCGCGGTCGCGGCGGCGGATGTACGTCTGTATTTCGTCATTTGAAAAAACGAAGCCATCGTCGGTGGGCTGATAGTCCAAGTTCTGTTTTTGATGTAGTTGCACCAGATCGGCGGCGCGTTCCAGCTCGCGTCGTTCCAGGAGGCGGCGCTCGGCCTGAATCTCGCGAAGTTCGCTGAGGGTCTTATGGAACTGGCGCGATAGGCGTTGGCCGTGGGTGCTGAGTGAGGCAAATTCCTTCGCGTTGGCGCGAA
>JBGPSX010000495.1:0-3065 GCA_041490325.1 Bryobacteraceae bacterium
GCCGCGCGGATCATGACCTCGCAACGGAGTGGACTGATTGTGAATATCAGCTTTTGGGCCGCTCAGAAGCACATCGGTAACGTCCTCTATGGCATTTCGAAAGCCGCGACTGACAAATTGACGGCCGACACGGCGCACGAGCTTCGATCGCACGGCGTGACGGTTGTTTCCCTGTATCCGGGTCTGGTGCGAACGGAGCTGGTGATGCAGGCGGCCAAAGCCGCCGGATTCGATTTGTCGAACAGCGAGAGCCCGGAATTCATCGGACGCGTGGTTGCAGCGTTGGCGCGCGATCCCGCGTTGATTGAGCGCACGGGCAAGGCGCTGGTGGCCGCAGCAGTCGCGTCTGAACTGGGTGTCCGCGACATAGACGGCAAGCAGCCTAAGCCGCTGACGCTCGAAACCGTCTAAGCTGTATTACGATCTGTGGTAGTAGCGGCTTGGCTGCTGTAACCTTAGAGCTCTCGCGTATGTCTCGTTTCAGGGTTTTTCTTGCGCTTCCTCTAGCGCTCGTACTGTGCGCACAGACGCCGGATACGTGCACGATCCACGGCCAGGTGGTCGATCCAAGCCATGCTCGTGTCATGGGCGTCCAGGTCACCGCGACCAATAAACAGACTGGTCTCAAGCGAACTGTGCGGAGCGACGATTCCGGGATTTTTTCGCTGGGCGGGCTCCCGACCGGCGGAGCTTACGATATCACCGCGACGAAGGCGGGCTTTTCCGATACACAAGTGAGCAACATCACGCTGGTGGGCGGCACGACGGCGGATATCAATCTCCAACTCACGGTTTCCGGTGGGCAGACTCAAGTCACGGTTACCGGCGTCGCGGGAGAAGTGCGCGCCGATGAGCCGCAGTTGGGCGTGCATCTGGATGCTCAGAAGATCGAGGAAACGCCGCTGCTCAACCGGAAGATTACCTATCTGCCGTTGCTCAATGCGGCCAACCGGCAGGCGCTGAATCAGGGCGACATTTTCCTGAATCAGATTCTGTTCACCAGCAATGGCGCGGGACGCCGGCAAGCCTGGTTCGAAGTGGATGGCAGCACCGGCAACGACAGTTGGGGACGGCAAACAATTTTTAGCACGCTCCCGCTCGACTCCGTGCATGAAATGACCGTGTTGACGAACGCGTTTTCGGCCGAGTTTGGCGGCAGCACCGGCAGCGTGGTCAACATCGTTACTAAGAGTGGGGGCAGCCAACTGCACGGTTCCGTGATGGAACTGTGGCGTCCCCAGGCCACCGGCGCGGCGCTTTCAGGATTCACGGCGCAGAATGCCATCAGCGGAAACGCCATAACCAGCGACACTTTAGGGCAGTCGGCTGTGACGTTATCCGGGCCGATCACAGGCAGCGGGTTGACGCACTTCTTTTTCGCTGGCGAATATAGCCGCGAAGATCGAGCCTCGCCCATTACCTCGCCGATCGCGCCCGGCAGTTTCATCGGACATTATCGCGGCTGGCTGGGCCTGGTCCGGATCGACCACCAGATCAATGACAAGAACAATCTCTTCTTCCGCGGCGACATCGATGGCTTCCACGACACCAATCCAAACGGCGCCGTGGGCGGGAATAATTTGCCGACGGTGGATCGGATCTTCCGCCGCCGAACCTACTCAACCGAATTAGGCGAGACGGCGATTCTCACACCGACGCTGCTGAATAACGTGCGGCTGCAGTTCCAACTGGCGTCACCGATCACGCAGTTCGATCCGGTGATCAATGGCACTCAGTTTCAGGTCCCCATATCGACGGGTGGGACATTCACGAGCGGGACTTCACAATCGGCATTGCTGATGAATCGGCAGTACCAGGTGAACGACACGCTGTCGGCGACTTGGGGGCGCCATCAGGTCCGATTCGGCGGCGATCTGATCGTCGCGCACACGGGCGGGAACAGCAAAGAGTTCGGCGGCCCGATTTATCTGGGCCAGTTCATCTATAACACTTGCACGCAAGCGTTGGCGGTCTGCGAAGGCGCCGCGTTCTTAAACAACATTGCGAATGTGCGCAGCTACACGCAAAGTTACGGGAATGCAAATTACACTGTGACCGACACGCTGTGGTCCATGTTTATCCAGGACGACTTCCGTTTGCGGCCGAACCTGACCATCAATGTAGGCGGGCGATACGAGCAGCAGACCTTCACCGATTCCAGGCTTGGTTTTGTCCCGCGGGTTGGATTTTCTTATAACTGGCACGGCGAGGGCAAGGCCGTGATCCGCGGCGGCTTTGGAATTTATCGCTCCCAGATTGTCGATAATGCCGCGGCCAATTGGGTTCTGACGGGACCTACGGGAGTGTTCAACTACATCGCATCGCCGGGCCAGATTGGTTTTCCTTCCAGTGTCGCGGCGGCGCCGCTGCCTGCTTTTCCCGCCGGAGCGCAGGCGCCATTGCGCAGTCTCTACATTCGTCCGGGCGATAGCAGCAAGATCGATCAATACCTGCCGACGTCTACGCTGATCGGTTATCAGAGCAAGCTGTTGAATCCGTACTCCGATCAATGGAGCTTCGGCGTCGAGCGCCGGCTGGCGCAGGACTGGGTGCTCAGCGTGGATTACGTGGGTTCGCACACCACGCGCATCAACCGTCCCAGGGATGTGGACCCGCCGTCGTCATTCATACGCAACGCGCCCGGACAAATTCGCGCGGCGCAAGCTGCCAACTGCACCCGTCCGTATTGGATCTCCTGGTATCGGGATCATAATGCGACTTGCAACGTGACCACGGCTACGAATCCACAACCTCCCTATGCCGTCGTGACCAGCGACGTCAACGATGGATACGCCAACTACAACGCGCTGGACGTGAACCTGACGCATCGCTTCAGCCACAAGCTCTCGATGCTGGCGAGCTACACGTGGTCACACGCCACCGACAACGTCGATCCGGATGTGCCCGGCCAAAATCCGAATGACCCGAATTTCACGGGACGGATTGAGTATGGCAACGCGATCTTCGACCAGCGTCATCGGTTCGTGCTCAGCGGGGTTTACATTCTGCCGTTGAAGATCACGTTCGGCGGCGTCGCGACTCTGGCGTCCGGCCTGCCCTACAAC
>JBGPSX010000496.1:0-3031 GCA_041490325.1 Bryobacteraceae bacterium
CGTTGCCGAAGTCGATTTCTGTTGCGCTGAATTGGAGGGTGCGGTCGAGGACCATTTCGACTGTGGTTCCTTTTGCTAGGACCGCGTCGGGACCGCGGGTTAGGAGGACGCCGATTAGTCCGGCTGCGGCTCCGGCTGCTCCGCCGATTCCAGCGCCCATGCCAGCATGTCCTGCGGCGGCGCCGCCTAAGCCCCCGATTCCGGCGCCAGCGCCGGCGGCTTCGCCGATAGTCCTCAAGTCACCCGACTTGTTGCCCTCGCCCTTGATTTTGCCTTCCTCTTTATCCAGCGTCTCGGAAGCGCGGCCATCCAGGCTGCCGACGCGAGCGCGGAAATCGCGCGTTACTCCGTTCGGAAGGGTCAATGAATCAAAGCGCACGTATAGCTCGCCGCGGCCCTTCACTCTTCCAGGACGCTTCACATCGGTGACGGTGCCTGCCACGTAGCTTCCGGGAGGAATCACAACGCGGCCATTGGCAAGAATCGGGAAAACGGTTTCGAGGTAAATCCGCTCGCCCTCGGAGGCAGTCTTGGTGCTGACGCTGTTGATCATGCTGAGGGGGACCTTGGTGCCAGTGGCAATTACGAATTCGTCCCCTTGGGCGGCCAAGCTTAAGACGGATAGGAACGAAATCGACGCCAGGCGCAAATACATTATTACTCCCTCTTTTAGTTTAAACGCAGCCCGGCGTCAGCGGGTTTCGTGCGCGTGGCGCGAGGGCTTGGCAGCGCGCTTGGCGGGCTTCGTTTTCGGCGCCGGCTCGGTCTGAACGAGCTGGGGAACATTTGCCGCCAGGAAGAATGCGAACAGCCCGGCCGGCCACAACTGGAGGTGCACGCGATCAATGGACGTATTGATCCGCCAGACGACGTTATTCGAAAAGAGAAGATAAACGGCGAAGTCGCCGAGGAACATCAGCGCGATGGCAATGAGTACAGTCGCTATGGAAATGCGTTGCTGTTCTTCGACGCGGAAGCGAACCAGATACCAGTACAAAATCAGCACGAGAACAATGGGTACCAGGAAACCACCGAATTGGAACGCGGCTTTGACCAGTTCCGTCAGGACGGTGATCCAGCGGCCCGGATCGATGAGGCGCGCCAGGATATCGGAGCGTTTTTCCAAGGCCAGGTCGCCGGTCGGGGCGTAACGAAGCTTAAAGAGGGCGACGACTGCAAGTGGCGCAGCCAGCCCGCCTACGAGACTCGCGAGCTGCCGGACGATTCCAGACCGGTTACCGAAGCGCAGGATCGCAAATGCGCGCGCCACGACAACGGCGATGGCAAACACCAGGCCTTCGTTCTTGGTCCACGCAGACAGGCCGACGGTGAGGCCGGCCACGATCGTGAAGCGCGGATCGGCGGGAAAGCGGTCCTGCAGGCAGAGCAGGATGAGCGTGGCGAGAAAATAGAAACTGAGTGGAATGTCGGCGTACTGCATCCCCCCGGCAACGACGAACGCCGATGTCCCCAGCAGCAGAGTGCCTGCCACGAACGCTTGCGATTTGCCTCGCAGGACACCCAGCCCGGCGACCAAGAGTCCGGCTGTAGCGAGCGTGAAAAGAAACGCGACGCCGATGGGCGCGGCCACGGAGTCCGATTGCGCAAGCGTCCAGCATAGGGAGACGAGGCCCGGGATCAGCAGCGGATAATCTGGATGCGACCAGCTTATGGCGTTCGAGAACGCGTCTTTCCAGAAGTCGCCGGAGCGAAAGAGCAGCCGGGCGCGCAGGTTCCAGATCGACCACGCGTCCCACTCGCCATGCGTCTTGGTGAGCATGTAGTAAACGATGGTTATGGCTGCGCCGGCGGCGGCCACGAAGAAAAATCCCGTGAGGTATCGAGGGGGCAAGGGTCCGGGCGCCCAATCGAGGGGGACTTCACCGCGCTGGATCGCAAATCCGAGGACGATGAGGCCGATCATGACGACGCCTTCGAGCGTGGCCAGAACAATCCGATTCGGTCCCGCGAGGGTCAGACAGACAAAATAAATACAGGATGCGATCCCGAGTCCAACGCCTGCGCCCAAGGACGCGAGCAGCGCATTACGCACCGACAACCGCAGAGGGCCGGGAAAGAGAAATCGCAACAGGCCGAAGCCTGCTAGCCAGAAAAGAGCCAGACTGAGGTAAATCATTGCTGAGTCTTGCGGTACAGCGCGATGCCGCTGCCATATTCCTGAACCAGCACCAAACGTTGCGACGTGAGCGCGGACTGAAGCGCGGCTTGCACCGACTTGTCGTTGTGAAAGTTCGCGACTACGAGCTGTTCGCTGGGAGTTGACTTGACGATGGCCGGCGCGAGCGTGTACTGGGTCAGGTAGTATTCGGCTTGGGTAGCAGCATCGTCGGCGCGATTATCGGAAACGTAACCGAGGGTCGTATGCGGCTTCACGGTCTTACGAAATTCGTTGTAGCGGGCTTCGAAGGCCGCGGCTCCGAATGGATCGCCGCCGCGTGAATAGGTTCCGACGATGTCGAGCATGACCCACAAGCTGGACATCAGCGCAATCGCGGCCAGCGCTATGACGGCGAATTGATGGCGTGCCAAGTTGTTCAGTTTAACACTATGGTTGGACCGGGAGCCGGATGCTTTCCGGACTCAACGCGTCTCCGAGACTGATTCGAATTTCCGGATTCGCTCCGGTTGTGGAAGGCAGCCACACGTTGATCTGATACAAGCCGGCGAAACCGGGCGCGATACCGGCATAGGCGACGGCGCTGGCATTCACATCGACGCCATCGAGCGAAATTCTGAAGTCGCGGATCTGCTTGAGAAGCGCGGCGGTGTTGGGCAATTGACCGTAGACGACCGGCGGCACGGTCTGGCCAAGACCGGTGGCATAGAGGATGATCAGATCTCCGGGCCGGGCCGGAGCATCGGGCGTGATCACAGATCCGTCGGGCCGGGTGGCGACTGCGTTGGAGACGTCGAGTTGAAAGAGCGCGGGAGCGGCGGCGGCAAGTTGGATCGGGATCAATGGTCCGTCCAACGAGTCGAGCACCACTTTCACAATCACATTGCCCGGCAG
>JBGPSX010000497.1:0-3027 GCA_041490325.1 Bryobacteraceae bacterium
CCAACTGAGCTAGCACTTCGTGATAGCGCTGGCCGTCCACGTGGTGTTCGAGCGTCTTCCACTCGCGCACATAGCCGGCGACAGCGGCGGCTCCTTCGTAGTGCGAGTCGTAAATGAATTGTATGACGGTCTTGCCGGAGTGCAGCACGTGGGTGTATGGAACGTGGTGCATGAACAGCAGCAGGTCGTCGGGGCAAGTCTCGGGCGACTCGAATTGGCGCGCCACCGCTGGACGGTATTGGCCGATGAATCCGGTGCCCGTGGCGAGGGTGCGATCCATGCCAACGCCCTGCTGGTCGGCGCGATGCCACTGCCCCCAACCATTTCGCTCGGAAGCTTCAACCGCAACACCGTAATGATCGCCGACGATGTCGGTGAGCGTTTGCAAACCGAGCGGGCCGGTGTAGTTTTCATAATTGCGCCAGGAGCCGAGTTGCATCCGGACGATTGTGTCGACGACCTTCGGGTCGTTGCCGAACGTGAGGCGCGTCCATTCATTCGCAATATCACGAGCACTCAGGCCGGGGTTCCAGGCGATCCGGCCGAATCCGTAGAGGTTGGCCTGCGACAGATGATTCCCCGTCCAGTTTTGATCGAGCCCCACGTTCGCAACGCCCACGAATCCACCCGACGGCCGATGGAAAACTTTGCCGGCCGCCAGCGCCTTCAGCGGTGTCGATTCCGTGCCAGCAGCACGAAGGTCGAAGTCCAGATTGTCTTTCCACAACGGAACCAGAAACACGAGATGACGGGCCTGCCCCATGTATTCCGGCGTGATCTGAAGCTCCACCGCCTGATTGGTTTTCTCAAGCGCGCCGAAGAGCGGCGAGGCAGGCTCACGAACCTGAAAATCGATGGGGCCGTTCTTGATCTGAATCACCACGTTGTTATCGAACTTTCCGTCGAGTTCGCGGAAGTTATCTACGGCCGCTTTGGCGCGATCGTTTTTCGGATTGCGCCAATCCATGTGGTGGTCATAGACGAAACCGCGATAAAAGAGCAGGCCGGCATGCGGCGCGAGCGCACGAGCGATGACGTTGGCGGCGTCAGCATGCGTTCTCGAATACGCGGCCGGACCGACGCGGCCTTCCGAGTCCGCTTTCAAAACGAAGCCAGCCAGATCGGGAACAGCCTGATAGAGTTCGTTGGCCTTGGACTTCCACCACGCCGCGACGCGCGCGTCCAGGGGATCGAAGGTGTCCAGTCCGCCGACTGTTTTCGGACTGCCGAAATCGACCGAGAGTACGAGTTGCACGCCCCATGGCCGGAAGGCTTCCGCGATGCGCGCCAGTTGCGGAAAAAACCCGGGTGTCAGAAGACGGGGATCCGCATTGACGTTGCTGATGGAGCAACCGTTGATGCCGAGCGAGGCCAGCAGGCGCGCGTAATCAGCGACACGGCCGAGATCCTCGCGCGCGCGCTGTTTGTCCCAGAAAATCGAGCGGCCGCCGTAGCCGCGTTCGATGCTGCCATCCAGGTTGTCCCATTGGTTGATCCAGCGGACGGGCGCGTAGGGCGAATGACGCTCATCGATGTCGTTGATCGATCCGCCCAGTGCGATTTTTCGTAACAACGCGAAGGCGCCATAGAGCACGCCCCGATCGTTCACTGCCGTTATTACGAGGCAACGCTTCCCCGACGTTGGCGCCGTCTTCAGCCAATAACCGTCGGGCTCGAGATTCGCGGCGCCCAACTGAGGGAAAACCGTTCGAACATCCACGAGCGTTCCGACTACGATGGCGCTTTCTGAAGGCGGTCCGCTCTCGGCTCGCAGCGTCCGGCCGATCATCCCACGCAGTCCACGGATCAGCTCGTGCCGGGCAGACTCGATCAGGATCGAGTTGCCGAGGGCGCTGACCACCGCCGGGGCGCTCTCGCGGTATTGCCTGATGGCGGCGGCGTCCAAGGGACTGTACCGCAGCCACGCATCCCGGCCAGTCTCGGCACGAACCTCAACGGCGCAGGTCAAAACAGCCGCGCAGATAGCGCACAGCTTCCACCGCATTGCTACGAATTGACTCCCGAGGCGAGATAACCTCCATCCACTGCGATGCACTGCCCCGTTAGAAATGTGGCGCCGTCGGAAGCCAGCAGTATGGCAGCGCCCACCAGTTCCTGCGGCTGGCCGAAGCGGCCCATGGGCGTGCGCGTCAACATTTCGCGGCCTCGCGGCGTATCGGTCACGATGTCGCCGTTCAGGGCTGTCGGGAAGATTCCTGGCGCGATCGCATTGACCGAAATCCCGTCACGGGCCCACTCCACTGCCAGGCTTCGCGTCAGCGACAGCAGCGCGGACTTGGCCGCGCAGTAGCCGGCTACCTCCTGAAAAGCCAGATACGATCCGAGCGAAGCGATATTGATGATGCGCCCGCGGCCGCTCACTTTCAATGGCTCATAAAAGGACTGGCAGGCCCGCAGGGCGCCGTTCAGGTTGGTATCGATCAGTGCCGACCACTGTTCCTCGCACATGCCCGCGGTGGCTTGCTTGACGGTGTAGCCGGCGGCGTTCACCAAAATGTCCACGCCGCCGAAGCGTTCCAGGACGGCGGCGCGCAACGCATCCACCGAGCGCCGTTCCCCGACATCAGCGACCTGGCATAGCGTTCGCCGGCCCATTTTCTCGATCTCGCAGCAGGCCGCTTGCAGCCGTTCCAGGCGCCGGCCGCTCGGCACGACGTCGGCGCCATGTTCAGCCAACCCGATGGCAATGGCGTGCCCGATACCGGAAGTGGCGCCGATCACCACGGCCACACGGCCTGTTAAGTCAAAGCAGCTCGGCATGTCGATGGCGGATTACAAGTCTATCAGTTTTCATGGAAAAATCGCAGTGCGCAAACTAATAGAACTGACTCCTAGCACAATAGTTTGACAGCAGTATTAAATTTTCCTTGACGCAGCCCCGATTTCAGAGTACAAGAATTAAAAGCGAATTAGTTCTAGGTTAGAACTTTATCGCCCAAGAAGCTGCTGCAGTCGAGGCGCAGGGGGTCGTGTTGCTGTTCCTCCAGGTTTGCAGACAAAGGAAAG
>JBGPSX010000498.1:0-3019 GCA_041490325.1 Bryobacteraceae bacterium
AACTTTGGGCTATCTTCGAATAGGTAGATGAACAGATTCGTATCCCAAAAGATGTCGGCCATGTTTATTTTGAATCGTGTTCGTGTGTGTACCAATTGGAACGCAGATCCCGAACGTATTCGTCGGCTTGGGTATCCTGCCAAATCTCCTTGCCGACGCCTTGCATTTGAAGAACGGGATCGTCGGCTTCCAGCATTGGTTTCACATTGGCGCAGTACTCCTGCTCATACCAATCCAGCAGGTATCGGTATTGTTCCGGCAGCTCGTCACGATTGGGCTGCGTCTTTCCTTTCCGCAGCGGATGCCGAGAGTCCCCCGGCCGGAACAACCGGTAGGTGTCAGCGAGCTTCCAGAACATGCAGTATGTAGCGGAATTCGGTGGGACATTGCCCACGTTGTGCAGGTAGATGTGAACCAATACTCCCGGCCGCAGTTCCGGCGACGCTTGCTCCGTTTTGGCGCGCTCCAGGATTTCACTGGCAGTGAAAGATTCGCGAGTGGATTCTTCACGATGCAGCAATGCCAGTGCAATCCAAGCCTCGTCCGCCACCCGGATAATGTCAGCGCCCATCTTCGGTTTGGTTCCCATGATAACCTCCTAGTTTGTTTTACCATGTTTTCATGGTTATATCAATACTAGCCTGGCTATTAGACTGTGGGACACCTAGCAAGAACTGCTATAATCCCTTTTAAATGAAGCTCTTCGCTCTACTTTCGCTCCTATCGGCTGCGGCATCCGCACAGCCACTTGATTTGGTTATTCGCAATGGCCACATCGTCGACGGCACTGGATCGCCGTGGTACTCGGGCGATATTGCGATTCGAGACGGAAAGATCGCAGCCATCGGACAGCTTACGCAACCTGCTGAGCGAAGCATCGATGCTCGCGGGATGACGGTAGCGCCCGGATTCATCGACATGCTCGGGCAGTCCGAGATCACGATTCTTGTGAATCCGCATCTGCCGTCCAAAATCTTTCAGGGCATCACAACTGAGATCACGGGTGAAGGCGGGTCGGTTGCGCCGCTCAAAGACAACATCGTGCGGTCGGATCGATCGGCCTACGCGCATTATCAAATCACGCCGGACTGGACCACCTTCCGTCAATACTTCGCGCGTCTCGAAAAACAGGGGCTAGGAATCAACCTCGCAAGCTATGTCGGCGCGACGCAGGTGCGCCGCATGGTTCTGGGTGACGAGGATCGCGCCCCGAACCCGGCTGAACTCGAACGCATGCGGGAATTGGTGCGAACCGCGATGCAGGATGGCGCGGTCGGCGTATCGACGTCGTTGCAATACGCGCCGGCGCCCTATGCGACAACGGACGAGCTAGTCGCCCTCGCCACCGAAGCAGCCAAGCTGGGCGGCATCTACGCCACGCACATGCGGAGCGAAGGCGACGCCATCATCGCCGCCATCGATGAAGTGATTCGTATCGCGCGCGAGGCGAAGGTTCCGGCTGAGATCTGGCATTTGAAAGCGGCCGGCAAGAGCAATTGGGGACGCATGCCGGAAATCGTCGCGCGGATCGAGAAGGCCCGGCAGTCGGGACTCGACATCACGGCGGACACCTACGCATATCCTGCTTGGTACAACTCATTTTCAGCCTTCATTCCGCCTTGGGCGCATGATGGCGGCGATGCGAAATTGGTGGAGCGACTCAAAGATCCCGCGATGCGTGCTCGAATCCGCAAAGAGATGCAGGAGCCGAGTAGTAAATGGGACAACGAATGGCAGGAAATTCCAGGCGCGGAATCGATCCTGGTCAGCGTGGTACAGAATCCGAAGCTCGTCCCGCTGCAAGGCAAGACCATCGCTGACGTTGCGAAGCTTTGGAACAAGGACCCCATCGACACAATCTTCGACCTGCTAATCCAAGACAATGCGTTCGCCTCGGTCGCTGTGTTTGGCATGTCTGAGCCCGACGTGGCATTAGCGCTCGCGCAACCCTGGGTTTCAATTTGCAATGATTCTCAAGGCACGGCGCCCGATGGACTGCTGGGACGCGAGCACCCGCATCCGCGAGCTTACGGAACGTTCCCTCGAATCCTACGCAAGTATGTGCGCGAAGAACGTAAGCTCAGCCTGGAAGAGGCGATTCGGAAGTTCAGCGCTCTGCCCGCGCAGAAGATGCGGCTCGCTGACCGTGGAGTACTGAAGAACGGAATGTGGGCCGACATCGTGATCTTCGATCCCGCGACGATTCGAGATCGGGCGACGTTTGAAAATCCGAATCAGCTATCCGAGGGAATGCAATTCGTGCTGGTGAACGGCATTCCAGTTATCGAGGACGGCAAGCAGACCGAGGCGCTCCCCGGCAAAGTTCTGCGAGGCCCGGGTTACAAGCCGTAGAGGAAAACCGCTTCCTTTGGGCGCGGCTCAGCTAGGGCGACTGCGTGGAACGCCCCACGATCTACTGATATAACCGGCGTTCGCGGCGCATAAACGCCGGAATTTCGATGTCGTCTGCCGCGGCCACCGGGGCCGGCTCTTCCATGAGCGGTTCCGGCGCCGGCGGCGTCATCTCACGGAAAAGCACCGCTGGTTCGTAGACTGGAGCTGGTGGCGGCGGAGACGGCGGCGTCATTGGCTCCGAGAAAAACGACGACTCGCCCGCCGCGGCTCGGCGCGCAAGCTGCGGCAGACTGTCGCGCTGAAATCCAGTGGCGATCACCGTGATCTTCACTTCTTCCTTCATCGCTTCGTTCAGCACCACGCCGAAGTTGATCTGCGCGTCTTCGTTCGCGGTAGCGCCACGAATCAGCGAGCAGGCTTCGTTCACATCGTGCAGGCTCAGCTTGCTCGATCCGGTGATGTTGATCAATACTCCGCGCGCTCCCCGCACGCCGCCTTCTTCCATCAACGGCGAACTGATGGCTTGGCGCGCCGCTTCGATGGACGCGTTCTCGCCCTTGGCCGTCGCGGTGCCCATCATCGCGTAACCCATGCCTAGCATGATGGAGCGGATATCCGAGAAGTCGCGATTGATAAGGCCCGGCGTGGTGATGATGTCGCTGAT
>JBGPSX010000499.1:0-3019 GCA_041490325.1 Bryobacteraceae bacterium
ACCACGCCGCGCCGCGTTAATTCCTCGGCGACCTTGGGCTGGCCCTTCAGGCAGGCCAGGATGTACACCGAAACGCCCTCAGCATCCCGCGCGTATCGTAAAGCTGGATCATGATCGAGCATCGCGGTTACGGTTGGCAGATCGCCCGTGACCACCGCCTCGCGGAACTTCTCGGAATCGGTGGAGGGCTTCTTGGTTTCATGAGTCTCGCCGGCTTGGATGGCGCTAGAGCCCATCGCCGCCGCAGCGCTTGCTACCTGGAGGATGTTTCGTCGGCTTGTCATGCACAGACTTTCGCCCGCCCCTTCACATTGACGCAAGACATCCCGCATTAATTTAATGTTTGCGTGTAACTCGCGTTGTATCAATTGTTTTCCAGGCTGTGTAAACGTGGCGAGCCGATCGGCAGTGCCGAACTTGAGCCGAAATTTCCGCCCGGGCCGTATACTGAAACCGTGCCGGCCGCCGACACGACCGCGCTTCTCCTCCGGTTCGGAGCATTCGAGCTGGACCTGCAAACGAATGAGCTGCGCCGCGGAGGCGTGTTGCTCAAACTCTCGCCGCAGCAACTACAAGTTCTTCGGCTCCTGGCCGACAACGCCGGACAGCTCCTCACGCGAGAACAAATCCAAGCCGAAGTTTGGCGCGACGGCACATTCGTCGACTTCGACCGGAACCTCAACGTGTGCATCGCCCAGATCCGGGCAACTCTGAATGACGATTCCGACGCTCCGCGCTACATTCAAACTCTGCCCAAGCGCGGATATCGGTTCATCGCGCCAGTCGAGCGCGTGAATGCATTTCCACCCTCCGTGGCCGTCCAGCCGGCCGCACCTAAACAATCTCGATGGGTACTTGCCGCCTTACTGGTCCTGATTGTCGTTGGCGCGACAGGCTATCTGGTCTGGCAACGGACCCGGCCCACCGTGCGAGTCCTGCTGGCGGCTTTGCCGTTTGAGAACCTCACCGGCGATCCCAACGAGGATATGTTCACAGATGGCCTCACCGAGGAATTGATCAGCCACTTCGGAAGTTTGAACCCCGCGCGCCTGGGAGTAATCGGCCGGAGTTCCGTGATGCGTTACAAGACGGCGCCTCACGGCATCGACCAAATCGGCCGCGACCTCCGCGTCGACTACGTGATCGAAGGAACGGTTCGCCGCAGCGCGGGACGGATTCGCATCGCCGCTCGCCTCATCAAGGTCGCCGACCAGGCCCAAGTCTGGGCCGGCACTTCCGAACGCGCCGAGTCTGAGATGTTCCAGATGGAGGAGGAGGCTGCGGCCCGGATTGCGGGCGCGGTCACGGAGAAGCTTTTGGGCGGCATCATCACAGTCCCGGTTACGTCGCACACGGCCAATCCAGCCGCGCACGACGCTTACCTCACTGGCCGCTATTTACAGCACAAGAGCAGCCGCGCGGACTACGAGCGCAGCATCTCGTATTTTGAAGAAGCCGCCCGATTGGATCCGCGCTTCGATTTGGCATATTCGGCGCAAGCTGAAACGTACGTATCCCTGGGACGTTCCGGAACTCCACCGGCCGAAGTATTCCCGCAAGCCCGCGCCGCGGCCGAGAAAGCGCTAGCGATTCGAGAAAACAACGCGGAGGCCCACAACGCGCTCGCCAATGCGTACTTCTGGCACGAATGGAACTGGCCGCTGGCCGAGCAACATTTCAAGCGGTCGATCGCCATCAACCCCAGCTTTTCGATGGCTCATCACGACTACGCATTTTTCCTGATCGCCATGGGACGCACCGAACAGGGCCTCGCATCGCTACAGCGCGCGATTGCAATGGACCCGCTTTCAGCCCGCGTAAATATCGATGCCGGTTGGCTATTGCTACAGGCACATCATTTTGACGATGCGGTTCGTCAGGCCCGCCGGACCCTGCAGCTCGAGCCGGATCTCGGCGAAGCGAAAGCCTGCATCGCGCGCAGCCTCTTCCACCAGAAACAGTATCGCGAACTGGCGGAAATGCTCCACGCCCCGGGACCCAATCCCGAAGAGGCGCTGAAAACTCTCTATCGCGAGCGAGTCCGACAAGGAACTGCCAACCCCTTCACGCAAGCAACATACCTGGTCTTCCTAGGCGAAACTTCCAAAGCCCTAGACGCTCTAGATCAGGCTTATCTGCACCGCAGCACAATGATGCCCCTACTAAAAGCCGAACCATCCCTAACACCACTCCACAACGACCCACGTTTCCAAGCCCTAGCCCGCAAATTATCGCTGCAGTAGCAAACCGTGGCGCACGCACTCGTGCGACGCAAGAGTGCGTGCCGCGTTCACACTCGTGTGAACGCCCACTACTCCCGCGGCACCAACCGAATCATACTCAGACTCACCGTAAATACCCGATCATCCGTCGCCACCATCCACGACGGCGAAGCCGAAATATCAATCCGATACTCATCCCCCTCCGGCAAATCCGCCTCCAAAACAAACAACCCCGCGCGATCCACCTTCCAATGACCAACCTCTCGCCCATTCGCCCGAACACTCAACTCCACCGGATGACCCTCCGTCGCATGCCCCCGGATTCGCAAACGTTGCGGCCCAGGCTTGGCGCGGACCAATCGCGCCGCAACGTGCTCCCCAATCCAGCGATACTTATTCCCGAAAACGCCTTCCAAGTCATACCAACCCTCCAGCAGCCGGCTCTCGTGACTAGGAAGACAAAAATCGATCACGTCCGCGCGATCCCCAGGATAAAGCTCCGCGCGATCCCCGGAAGGCAGCAAATTATAGACCCCGCCTTCGTTCTCCGCGCGATATCCGCAGTTCCCGCAATGCAACGTATCTTCAGCATTTCGATCCAGCGACTGCCGGCAATCCGGACAGCGCAGCAGCTTCTGAAACTCCGATGCGTCGAAATCGACTCTCGAAGACTTTCCAGGCTTGCGGCAAACCGCCGCGAGCGTACCGCCCAGCAAACGCGCGGCGCGCCAAGGCGAGCGGCGCGAATCCAATCGCGTGGCCGCCCTCTTCACGATGCGTTCGCCCCACCCGCGCTC